>NZ_JAFAVV010000702.1 GCF_019242285.1 Bradyrhizobium sp. | reverse complement strand
CAGCGGATCGCTCGGGAATTTCACCGCGAAACCGCGCATGGTCTGCTCGGCCAGCGCATAATCTCTCCGCTGCATGTAGCCGATGCCGAGGTCGAACTCGTCGCGCGGCGAATTCGATGGCGGCGCGGTGGCGAGCGTGCCGGTCGCGTTCGGATTGCCGGGCGGCGGCGCGCCCTGCTGCTGGTAGCGCGCGCCGGGCAGCTCCATCGGCTGGCCGGGCAGGCCAGCCGATTGCTGCGCCGGCATCGGCATCTGGCCGCCGCCGAGCGGCCGCGGCGCGCCCGGCGCATTCGGGTTCTGGCCGGGGTCGAAGGCGTCGCCACGGCGGCCTCCCGCGGCGGGCTCCTGGATCGGCGCGGGTGCGGCCATCTGCTGCTGATAGGGCGCCTGGGGCGGCGGATATCCCGGCTGCGGTGGCACATAGGCCTGCTGGGGCGGCGGATATCCGCCCGGCTGCTGCCCGTAGCCGCCCTGCCTCGGCGGCTCGTTGTAGGGCGGCTGGCTGCCTGGCGTCGGCGCGGCCGCGACGTTCGGCTGGGGCGGCGCGCCAGGCTGCGGCTGCGCCCCACCCTGAAACTGCCGCAGCTTCTCCTCAAGCTGGCGGTTGCGATATTGCAGCTCCTCGTTTTGGCCGGTGAGCTGCCTGAGCTGATTCTCCAGGCGCTGGATGCGCGCTTCCGGATCCTCGTCGTCCGACTGCGCCCGCACCGGACCGGCCCCAGACAGAGCAACGAGCGCGGCGATCGCCGCAGCCCCGGTTAACAGATGGAATCTGGATGACATTTTGCCCTGACGAGGATTTTGGCCCGACATCTGAAGCGGTGGCACATTGAGTGACGGAGTACGCCAAAAATGTGACTGATTCAAATCGCTTTGCGCGAGCCCCGCGGCAAACGAAACCGGCGCCCGAAAAAGGCGCCGGCTCGTCATGCAAGAGGATAAGCGCGGACGTTACGAGCTCGCGTTGAGCACCGTGACCGCGCGGCGGTTCTGCGACCAGCACGAGATGTCGTTGCAGACCGCGACCGGGCGTTCCTTGCCATAGGAGATCGTCCGCATTCGGCCCTGATCGATGCCGCGCGACACCATGAAGCTGCGGACCGATTGGGCGCGGCGCGCGCCGAGCGCGATGTTGTACTCGCGGGTGCCGCGTTCGTCGGCATGGCCCTCGATGGTGAAGGTGTAGCGCGGATACATCTGCAGCCACTGCACCTGCTTCTCGAGCGTGGCGATTGCCTGCGGGGTCAGGTCGGTCTGGTCGCTCTCGAAGAACACGCGGTCGCCGACATTGACGACGAAGTCCTGCTGGCTGCCCGGCGTCGCAGCGCTGGCGTTTGCATCCATGGTCAGGTTCTTGTTGGCGCAGGCGCCCATCGACAGCGCCACCGCGAGCACCGCGGCGAGCTTCAATCCCTGGAGGATACGCATTCGATATTTCATTCCGGAGCCTCCACGCTCAGGTCTTCAGACTGCCATCCGGTCTACAGGGCGATGGTTAAGCGAACGTTCCGTCAACCTTGATGCGGCGTTGCCAGAGACGGTCAAATGCCCCCCAACGGCGAAAAGCGACCACCATGGTTAATGGGTTGTAAATGTGGCGCGAGGGTGAAGCAAGGTCCACCGCCGATCGGGCGAAGGTTCTGGGCCCGGATTTTGAGCCGGAATCACCGCAAATGGCGCGGAAAACGATGGAACCGAAAGAAGCCGGCAATCTGGTGCAAACCTGCAACGTGCCGCCGATCACTCGTCAGGACGACGCGGCGACCTGGCCTTCGTCGCCGGACGATGGAACGAGCCACGGCGTTTCCGCACGCTCGAACAGCATCCGCCGCTCGAAGGCGGTCGAGCGCATCATTGGATAGCGCGCGAAGACTTTCTCCTTCAGGGCGGGAAAGTCCGCGGCCATCAGCCCCACCGGTTTCAATAACCCCGGGAACATCCTCGGCTCGGCGATGGTCTCGTGCAGGAACACCCGGCGATAGAACGCCTGATGCTCGGGGCGGACGATGGCCAGGCCGAGATCGGCCTTGAAATATTCGCAGGCCATGTAGGCCAGACGCAGGGTCACATAGGGCAGTTCCGGCAATCGGCGGGCCTTGTCGGGATCGGCCACGAAGCGCGCCGGATCGATGATCACCTCGCCGCGATCGAGCCGGGGCATCAGGATCTCCCCGAACGCCTCGGCTGAGCATGACTGCCGCCATTCCGGCGTGAGCACGCTGATCCGCACCGAGCTGAACAACTCACCGCGGATATGAATGCCGAAGGTCCAGGAATTGAGCAGGTCGTCGTACCGGTCGGTGACGCGCTGCTCGGCCGATTGCTTGACCGCGCCCTCGCGCAAATAGGCCCGATAGCGCAGGTTGTAGATGGCTTCCTTTTCCTCGGAATCGTTTGCGAGCCGATAATCGACTTGGTCCAGGAGATCCAACCTACTATTGCGGCCGGGAACCCCGCTGGTCGCTTCGGCAGACCTCATTCCTACCCCTCAACCCCAACAACTTGAACGCGTCCTCAGCAAGATTAACACCAGCCTACCATGGATGCAAAGGTATCTAATTATTAGCGTTAACGGAAATTAGCGGGTCGCACCCATGGTTGCACCCCGCTCGGCCCCGCCATGCACTCGGCGGGCTACGCGATCGACCGCGATGGAAGAACGATCGTCTCGTCGTCCGTCTGCCGGCGCCCGTGGGATGCGTCAAGGAGCTGGCGCACCCTCGCCGCAGGCACCGGGCGGCTGAACAGATAACCCTGGGCCTCCGAGACCGTGCCGTCGGCGGAGATCCGCTCCAGTTGCTCGTTGGTCTCGACGCCTTCGACCACGACCTGCATGCCGAGGTCGGCGGAAAGCCGTGCCACGCCCCGCAACAGCGTCAGCGGCCGGTCGGAGTCGATGCCCTCCAGGAAGGAGCGGTCGATCTTGACCTTCTGCAAGGGAAAATTGTGCAGATAGCTCAGGCTGGAATAGCCGGTGCCGAAATCGTCCAGCGAGATCCGGACCCCGATCGCCCGCAGTTGCGCCAGCACGTCGTGGGTGAGCTGGGTGTTGCGCAATAACGAGGATTCGGTGATTTCGATCTCAAGCCGACGCGCCGGCAGGCCCGAGACCTCCAGCGCATAGCGCACCTCGCTCAGCACGTCGCGCTGATGGAACTGCTGCGGCGAGAAATTGACCGCGACGCTGACGCCGTCCGGCCACTTCATGCACTCCATGCAGGCCTTGCGCAGGATCCAGCGGCCGAGATCGACAATCAGGCCCATGTCCTCGGCCACCGGAATGATGTCGACCGGCGACACCGTGCCCCGTATCGGATGGTTCCAGCGCAGCAGCGCCTCGCAGGTCGAAATCTTGCCGGACTTCAGGTTGACCAGCGGCTGATAGAACAGCTCGAACTCCTCGCTGGCGAGCGCCTTGCGCAGGTCCAATTCCAGAATGCGGCGCGCCTCGACGGTCTGCGCCATCTCGTCACGGAAGAAGCAGAAGGTACCGCGGCCGTCGGCCTTGGCGCGGTACAGCGCCATGTCGGCGTTCTTCAAGAGCGTATCCGCGCTCACGCCGGGAGACGCCATCGCGATGCCGACGCTGGCGCCGATCTCGACCAGATGATTGTCGATCTTGTAGCGTTCGCTCAGATGGTCGACGATGCGCCGGGCGAGGCTCGCGGCATCCTCGGCAGAGTGGATGTTCTGCTGGAACACCACGAACTCGTCGCCGCCGAACCGGGCCACGAAATCCTCCGGGCGCAGCATCTCGCGCAGGCGGAGGGCGACCGCGCACAGAAGCTGGTCGCCGCAGGGGTGACCCAGCGTGTCGTTGACCTGCTTGAACTGGTCGAGATCGACGAACAGCAGCGCCGACGCCTGCGCCGAATCGTGCGGCATCTTCAACAGCCGTTCGATCTCGTCGCGGAAATTGACGCGGTTGGGCAGCGCCGTGAGCTCGTCGTAGCGCGCCAGATGGCTGATCCTGGCCTCGGCGGTGCGCCGCTCGGTGATGTCCTCGAGCAGCACGACCGCTCCGCCGTCGGCCATCGGCTGGAACGTCCACGACAGTGAACGGCCGCGCAGGTCCGGATCGGTGGTGACGATCTCGCCGGCGTGCGCGTTCTCGATCTCGGACAGGATGACCTTGCCGCTCGCCGACGAGATCGAGCTGGAGGCGACGCAGGCATCGATGATGTGCCGCGCGTTGACCCCGCGCTGGACGATGTCGTCCGGCAGATTCATCATCTCGCTGAAGCGGTGATTGATGACGGCGAGCTGGCCGTCGGCGCGAAACATGCACAGGCCGTGCGGCATGTTGTTCAACGCGGTGTCGAACTGGCCGGCGAGCGCGGCCTCCCGGAAGCCTGAGGTCAGCGCGTTGACGAAGATGTGGTGGACGTTGAGGTTGATGTCCTTCAACCCGATGAAGAACAGGACCAGGAGCACTGCGAGACCGATGTAGTAGAAATCGCCATGCATCGCCAGCGCAAGCGACATCGGCCCGCAGGCGAACAGGATGTGCAACTGGATCAGCCGCGGATTGCCGTAATTGCGTGCCGCACCGCCGCCGGTGTAGCCGACCGTCACGGCGACGCAGAGCATCTGCGCCACCGCGTCGTTGCTGCCGAGGATGGTGATGAAGCACCAGGCGCCGAGCGCGCCGGCATAGGCGAGCGCGCTGACCGCATACCGCGGCTCGAAGGCTTTGGCCTGCTCGTAGCTCAGAACCGACGTGCGCCGCTCATGTTGCCGCATCTGGAAGGCGCGGGCCGTGCCGATGGCGACGATGGACAACGCACACGGCCACAGCAGCGGGTTGCCCGTCTTCAGCGCCGTCATGAAGGCGGCAACTGCCGCGCAGACGGTGCCGAAGAAGATCGGCCAGAAGTTCTGACACATGGAATCGACGAGCGCGGCATAGAGCACGGGCTCGAATTCCTTCTGGCTGCTTCGGCTCTTTTGGTCGACCAGCTGCATTCTGAAAAAACGCGCACGCCCTTCCCATAGATGCCCGTACTTCTACCGCTGGCAGATGAAGTCTTTCTGAGAAAACATCGTTAGCGAAAGGTTCTTGCAGACCCCGAACTGGGAGAATTTTCCAGATAATTCAGCACGATAGGTAAACCCCATCCCAACGGAGCACCCCGTTTCATTCCGGGGTCGGCCACCGCCGGCCTGCCCCCTCCCCGGGAAGCGGGCCGGCGCCGATGTGGCGCCCACGCCCTGCGTCATTCCCCGCATGGTGCCGCGTGGAGCGCGGCCTCGAGCCTTAACCAGAAGTTGAGATTCGAGCCTAATTTACGGTTAATCGGCTTTGTGAATCCGGGCGCAATAGGTATCTTGCTCCCCTAAGTCAGGTTCTGGAGGGCATTGATGACCGAAGCGCTGGTGGCTCGATCGGCGAAACTCGGCGATTCCTGCGTACGCGACATTCCGCGGCTGCTGTCGAAAGAGGAAATTCGCGATCTCTCGCAAATCGACAGTGTCAGATTCACGACCGCCGCGTTGCTCGAAGCCGGCCTGATCGTCGCCGCGGTCTGGATCAGCGAGGCCTGGTGGAATCCGCTCACTTACGCGCTCGCCGTCATCGTCATCGGCTCGCGGATCAACGGGCTCGGCGCGTTGATGCACGACGCCGCGCATTACCGTGGCTACAGGAACCGCGCCCTCAACGACGTCATCGGGGAGCTTCTGGCCCTGCCGACATCCGCATCGATGGCCGGCTATCGCAACACGCATTTCGCCCATCATCGCGAGCTCAACAGCGATAACGATCCGGACTGGCAGCGCAATCTCGGCTTGAGCGAATACGACTTCCCGGCCACGCCCGGAAGCATGCTGATGCGCATCACGCAGTATCTTTCGGGGCTGAAGACCGCCGGCGCCGTGTTCGGCTTTCACAAGAACAAGGAGACGCGCGACGTTCCCGCCGCGCTGACGCGGGCGCGCCTGGCGTTCTTTGCCGGCCTCCTGCTTGCGTCGATCGTGCTCGGCTTCTGGAAGCTGATCCTGCTCTACTGGATCGTTCCGCTTCTGACCGTGTTTCTGGCCATCCGGTACATCCGCAGCGTCGCCGAGCACTATGCGGTGGAGCACGAGCATGTGCTCAACGAAAGCCGCACCGTGCTCGCCCCGTTCTGGGAGCTCTGGCTGATCGCCCCGTGGGGGTTGAACTATCACCTCGAGCACCACCTGTTTCCGGGCGTACCCTGCTTCAGGCTCGGCGAGTTGCATCGGCTGCTGATGACGCGCGAGCCGTATCCGCGAATTGCGCATGTGACCCGCGGCTATTTCACCGGGCTGCTGCGCGACTGCGCGTCGGCTCGCCCCGAAGCGGCGGCAAAGGCGGCGGCCTGAGCGGCCGACGGCGACCGAAGCCCGCTGGCGGCGGTCGCGCCTGCAAATGCCGCGCGATCAGGACAACAGCGGCGACCAGGCCGGATCGGACGCGTAGCCCGGGGTCGGCACCCTCAATTCGTTCCGTCCCGAGACGTCGATCGTATAGAGCGAGGGGCCGGCATTGCCGCCGGGATCGCGGAAGAACATCAGCACGCGGCCATTGGGCGCGAAGGTCGGACCTTCGTTGTGGAAGCCCGAGGTGAGGATACGTTCGTCCGAGCCGTCCGGCTTGATCAGCCCGATCGCGAACTGCCCGCCGCCCTGCCGGGTGAAGGCGATGTAGTCGCCGCGCGGCGACCACACCGGCGTCGAATAGCTCGCGTTGACGTCGTCCTTGGCGAACGAGATGCGCTGCGCTGGTCCGCCGTTGGCGGACATCACATAGATCTGCGGCCGGCCGCCGCGATCGGATTCGAAACAGATCTGACTGCCGTCGGGCGAATAGGACGGCGAGGTGTCGATCGCCGGGGTGTCGGTCAGGCGGGTGGTCGACTTGGAGCGCAGATCCATCACGAACAGATTGGAGTTGCCGCCCTGCTGCAGGCTCATGATGATGCGCTGGCCGTCAGGCGAGAAGCGCGGCGAGAACGACATGCCGGGGAAGTTGCCGACAATCTCGCGCTGGCCGGTCTCGATGTTGTAGAGGTAGACGCGCGGGTCACCCTGCCCGAACTCCATATAGGTGATCTCCTGGCTCGACGGCGAGAAGCGCGGCGTCAGCACGAGATCGGAGCCTTTGGTCAGATAGTGCACGTTGGCGCCATCCTGATCCATGATCGCGAGCCGCTTGACGCGCCGCTCGGCCGCTCCGCTTTCGTCGACGAACACGACCCGGCTATCGAAATAGCCCTTCTCACCGGTCATCCGCTCGTAGATCTGGTCGGAGATGATGTGCGCGATCCGCCGCCAATATTCCGGCGCGGTGAAATATTGCTGGCCGGCGAGCGGCTGGCCGGAGGTGACGTCCCACAGCCGGAACTCGGCTTTCAGCCGTCCGTCGCCCTGGCGCGCGATGCGGCCAGTGACCAGCGCCTGCGCGTTGATGGTCTTCCAGTTCTGGAAGTTCGGCATAGCGTCGAAATTGATGTTGCGCTCGATGAACGCCGCCTGGTCGATCGGCGCGAACAGTCCGCTGCGTTTCAGGTTGTTGGTGATGACCTGCGTGACGCCGGCGCCGGCGTCGCCGTCCGCTGGCCCCCCGGAAACGAAATTCGGAATCGCGATCGGGATCGGTTGGAACGAATTCGGATCGACGCGGATACGCCCCTGCGCGAGGGCGGAGCGACTGCCCAGCGTGGCGACGGCCAGGCCGCCGGTCACCATCATGAAGCGACGTCGGTCGACAAACGGAGCCTTGCTCATGCGAGTTGCGCCTTCAGGTTCTAAATCACAGCAAATCTTTGAGGCCGAAGGTCATCGGAATATATTTCCAGGTATCGTACTGCGCCTTTGGCAGAAAGGCGTAGGCTTGGCACTGCTCGACGGCGCGCCGGGCGCTCTCCGCCATGGCGTTGCCGACCGACCTTGACGGACCGCGCACGCCGACGATCGCCGGCTGGCCTGCGACCGTGCCGTCCTGATTGAGATTGATGTCGAGATCGACCTCGAACTGGTCGGCATCCTGGCCGTTGTAGGGGAACGTGAAACAGCGCCGGACGGCGGCGACGAACGCGCCTTTCCAGGTCGCGACGATCGCCTGGGAATTGCCGGTATGCAAGCCAAGCGCCGCGTTCGAATTCAGCGCTGCGCCAGTGAGCGACTGCCGGGTCGGATCGCGCTTGTCGAGCAGTTGCGCGATCTTGCTCTGGTCGAACACGCGTTCCTGCTTCGGCTTCGGCGGCTGCGGCGGCGCCGCCTTGGCCTCCTGCGGCGTCGGCTTCGGTTTCGGCTTCTTGGCGTCCTCGGACTTCAAAGCTTCCGCAATCGGATCGACCTTGGCCGGATCGGGCTTCTTTTCCGCCTCTTTCGGCTTGGTCTCCTGCTTGGGCGGATCGGGCTTTTTCTCGACCGGCTTCTCCACGGGCTTCGGCGGCGGCTGCGGGGCGGTCGAGGTCGTGATCTCCTTCTCGGTGACCTTGCCGACCGCCTCGTCGATCGGCTTGGCCTCGGCGACCTTCTCCACCAGCGGCTTCGGCTTGTCCTTCTCGCCGTTCTTGATGCCGGCGGTCATCTTGGCGAGCTGGTCGGTGGTGATGATGTCGACAGGCAACGACTCCTCCGGCACCTCGAATGAGCGCGCCGCGAACGAGATCAGCCCCCATCCGAGCACGAGAACGTGGAGGGTGATCGAGGCAATGAGGGTCCTGTCGACTTTCACCGTCGTGTGTCTATCCCTGGTCCACTTCCGTCACCAGCGCGACGCGGCGGAAGCCGGCGGCGGAAAGCCGCCCCATCACCTTCATCACCGTGCCGTAATCGACCTTCTTGTCGCCGCGGAGGAAAATCCTCTCATCCAGTCCGGCGCGCGCTTCCGTGATGGCCTTCAGCTTCGGCACCAGATCGTCGAGCGGGATCTCCGTCTCGTTGAGAAAAACCTGTCCTTTCAGATTGACCGAGAGAGTCAGCGGGTTCTTGTCCTGGTCGAGGCTCTTGGCCTGGGTCTGCGGCAGGTCGAGCGGCACGCCCACGGTCAGCAGCGGCGCCGACACCATGAAGATGATCAACAGCACCAGCATCACGTCGACCATCGGCGTGACGTTGATCTCCGCCATCACGACGGCCCTGCGGCGGCCACGACGGTGACCGCCACCGGATGAACTTGCCGCGCTCATCGCCATGTCAGGTTCCCAACCTCCGTCTGCATCATACCGTCCCTCAGCCGCGCTCGTCGATCTGGCGGGACAAGATGGCTGAAAATTCATCGGCGAAGCCTTCGAGCCGCTGCGCCTGCCGGTTCACCTCCGAGGTGAACTTGTTGTAGAAGATCGTGGCCGGAATCGCGGCGATCAGGCCGATCGCGGTGGCGAACAGCGCCTCCGCAATGCCCGGCGCGACCACCGCAAGCGAGGTATTCTTCGAGGCGGCGATCGACTGGAAGCTCGACATGATGCCCCAGACGGTGCCGAACAATCCGACGAACGGGCCGGCCGAGCCGACGGTGGCGAGTACCAGAAGGCGACGTTCCAGCCGCTCGATCTCGCGCGCGATCGAAACGTTCATCACCTTCTCGATCCGCATCTGCAGACCGGCGAAGGAACGCGCGTGGCTCTCGAACGAGCGCTTCCACTCGCGCATCGCGGCGACGAAGCAGGCCGCCATCGACTGCGTCGGCTTGGCCGACAGGGAGCGATAGAGCTCCTCGATCGATTCGCCTGACCAGAAGGCCTGCTCGAAGCGATCCATGGAGCGGCGGGTGCGCGAATACAGAAACGTCTTGTCGATCGCAATCGCCCAGACCCAGACCGAGCAGGACAAGAGCCCCAGCATGACGGCCTTCACGATCCAATGGGCCTGCCAGAACAGCGCGATGAGCGATACATCGGCGGATGGCAGCGGCAATGCTGCCTGGGCCACATCGGCTGGGTTCATCGAAAGGTTCCTCTCAACGCAAGCGTCCCAACATCCCTCCGTCAGCGGATGGCTGGCGGTCCACACCCGCGCGGCTTAGCGCTGTGGTAAAGCACTTGCGCAGAAAAGCCCTGTCTGGTCGCATTGGGGGGCCCGCCGAAGCCTTGGGGCCCTATCTCCCGCCAACATGTCAAAACAAGGGCTAATTCACGCGGCTTTACAGCCTCAACCAAAGGCTACGCGTGGTTAAGACTCGGTTACCAAAGAGGATTGGTTATTGCGTCAAATGTGACGCTTTCCAAGGACATCCCGGGGTCAATTGTCGCAGCCATGCAAAAAGAGCCGCCCGTCTGCGGGTTCCGCAAACGGGCGGCTCATTGGCCGTCAGGCTGGGGGCGATGCGCCTGAAGCCGATATTTAGCTCTGAGGTGGCGCCTGGTCGTTCGGTGGGGTCGGGCGGCTGCGATGCTGGGCCATGAAGGCGTCGAACTCCTCCTTGTCCTTGGCGTGGCGCAGGCGGCTCAGGAATTCCTTGAATTCCTTTTGCTCCTCCTCGAGGCGGCGCAGCGTTTCGCTGCGGTATTCATCGAAGGCTCTGTTGCCGCTGGAGGGCGGTCCGAAGCCGAAACCATGGCGCTCCATGCGATCGCGCATCCGCTCCATCTTCCACTGCATCCGCTCCATCTTGTTCTGCCAGCGATCCGGCCGGCCTTCGAAGTCTCCACGATTCCAACACGCCATCTTTCTGCTCCCGAGGGTGAAAAAGAGAAGGGCAAGCCCAATCGGCCACCAGATCAGGAAACCCAGGATGGTCACGGCGATCCACCCGGGGTGCCAGGGGGTCTCGAGCATGTGCGGCCGATAGGGCCGGTAGGGCTCCTCGGCGGGGCCGCGCCACCGATTGACGTCTGCGCTGTAGGCCATGTCCATCTCCGTCACGGCATCACGCCGCTGTGAATGTAAATAACATTTACATAGGTAGCCAATCCTGAATTTTTGTCAAGGCGGCCTCGCCGCCCGCCATTCCAATTATTTTTGAAATATTATTTCGGCTTGCCCCAGGGGCCGGCCGGCTTTTCGTCGGCCTGCCCTTTCCCGTCCTGCGCCCGGCCATCGGTCGCAAAGCCGAGGCCACGCAGATAGATCAGCACCTCGGCTTCCAAGAGTTCGTCCGGCGACATCGGCAGCTTGCGGCGCGCGGCGTCACCGCGCGCGAACAGCGAGGCCACGCCATGCGACATCGACCAGATGTGCAGCGCCATCATCATCGCCGGCGGACGCGGCACGCCGGGCGGCGCCAGTGCCGCGAGCCGCTCGGCCGCGGCGCGGATCACCGCAAAGGCGCGCTCGCCTGCCGCCATCAGGGCTGGATTGGCATCCGAGGGCAGGCCGGATTCGAACATCGCCGAGTAGAACGATGGCTCCTCGCGCGCGAACGCGAGATAGGCCTTGCCCACGCGCTCGAACGCCGTGACGGTGTCGGGACGGCCGTCATCCCAGGCCTGCGCAAGCGCCGCCTCGAACTGCTCGAAGCCGCGCTGGGCGATCGAGGACAACAGTTCGTCACGGTCGCGGAAGTGGCGATACGGTGCCGCCGGGCTGACGCCGGCCATGCGCGCGGCATCCGCGAAGGTGAAGCCGGCGGCACCCTTTTGCGCGATCAGGTCGAGCGCCGCCTGCAGCAGCGCCTCCTTGAGGTTGCCGTGATGATAGCCGCGTTCGGCGCGGCGCTGCTCCTTCCGCCAGCTCATGTGAAGAGCTCTTACATGAGCCAACGGTGAAGGTCACTAGCGATGTGGATGGTCGGGCGCGCCGTACGATCCACGGGCGGCTAGCCGCCGGGAATCGGGAGCACCGGCATGATCTCGACCGATTGGCCGGGGAAGATCGCAAAATGCGGATGATTCTCGAACATCCGGGCAGCCGCCTCGTGCGAGGCGGCACGCACCACCGTGAAGGCGGTCAGCGCGTTGCCGGCATCGGCAATGCCGCCCTGATCGACCTGCTTGGTCTTGCCGAGTGGACCGCCCATGGTGACGATCGCCCCCTGATGCTTCTCGACCCATGCCTTCCATGCGGCCATCCCCTGCTGTTGCCGGGCGTTCCGTTCCGCCTCGGAGAGCGCGTTCCAGGCCGCCATTTGCGGGCTGTTCTTGCTGCCGAGAAAAACCGCGAGATAGGTGTCATTGGTGCTCATGATTGTCCTTTCCTGTTGGAACTCGTGGGAATGGTCGGGGCTCAGGAGCGCCGCTGCAGTTCCTCGAAGCCGGCGGCGGCCTCGCGCACATCGGCAGGGAAATCAGCCATCTCCTGCACCCGGCGGATCTCGATGGTCTCGTTCTCGCCGGCCGGGCATTTTTTCGCCCAGGCGACCGCCTCCTCCAGTGAGGCCACATCGATCATCCAGTAGCCACCGATCACCTCCTTGGCCTCGGCGAAAGGGCCGTCGGTCACGATTGGTTTACCGCCGGGAAAGGAGACCCGCGCACCCATCGAGGGCGGATGCAGGCCGTCGAGGGCGAGCAGAACGCCAGCCTCCTTCAGCGCCGTGTTGAATTTCATCATCTCTGTCACGCGCTCGGGATCGAGCTTCGCATCGGGCGGCGCGGACTCGTAGCCCTTGGGAATCATCAGCATCATGTATCGCATGTCGTCGTTCCTTTGCCTCAGCGGCGACCGTGTCGGGGTCTATTTCCTGAACGTCTGGGCGCGCAGGCGCGCCTCGTTTTCGCGCAGTTCGGGCGTCAACTGCTCGCCGAAATCCTCCGGTGCGAATACCTGCCGGATCTCGATCTCGGCGCCGCCATCGAACGGCGCCCGCTTCATCCAGGCGATCGCCTCGTCGAGCGACTTGGTTTCGATCAGCCAGAAGCCGGCGACGAGATCGTTGGTGAGATCGAACGGACCGTGCCTGACGCTGGCGTTCGCGCCGGCATATTTCAGCCGTGCGCCACGTGAGGTCGGATGCAGTCCCTCACCCGCCTGCATGACACCCGCCTCGACCATCTCCTCGTTGAACTTGCCCATCGCGGCCAACAACTCGGTGCTCGGCATCACGCCGGCCTCGGAATCCTGGCTTGCCTTTACGATCACCATGAAGCGCATCATCACTCTCCGCTTGGTTCGCTCTTCCTCAAGACGCACGGCATCCTGCGACGCCGACATGCAGATGAAATTATTCGCTAGGTCATTGCGGCAGACCCGCGGACCCGGCTCAATCGTCGATCGCCTGATAGGCCGAGGTCCAGAAATCGGCCATCACCGCGGGCATGACCGGCGATTCCATCATGCGCTGGGTCAGGAGGATGCCGGTGAGCCCTTCCTTCGGGTCGGAATACCAGGACGTGCCGTAACCGCCCTCCCAGCCGAAGCGGCCGGGCACGTTGCAGAGATGATCGCGCCGGGTGAACACCGACACGCCGAAACCCCAGCCGCGATTGTCGGCGAAGAACAGCTCCGAGCCGAGCTTCTGCGGCTCCGAGAGCTGGTCGGTGGTCATCAGTTCGACCGAGGGCCGCGACAGGATCCGTTCGCTGCCGAGCCGCCCGCCGTTCAGGAGCATCTGCGCAAAGGCATTGAAGTCTTCGGCGGTCGAGACCAGCCCTGCGCTCGCATTCTCGAACACCGGAGGGCTCGCGAACTTGCCGGTGACGGGATCGTCGAACACCTTGAGCTGCTGCGTTTCCCGGTCACGGACATAAGTCGTGGCCAGACGATGGTGCTTCTCCTTCGGCACGTAAAAGCCGGTGTCATTCATGCCGAGCGGGGCGAAGATGCGTTGCTCCATGAACTTGCCCAGCGACTGGCCCGAGACGCGCGCGATCAATACGCCAAGCATTTCCGAGCCGACATTGTAGAGCCAGCGCTCGCCGGGCTGAAACACCAATGGCAGCGTGCCGTAGCGCCGCATCAATTCATCCGGCGGAAAGCTGGGAAAAACAGGTCCTGGCGCCAGGCCGATGACCGTGATCGCCTTCTGGATCGGATAGCGGTCAGGAAACACCGGGATCATCCCATAGCCGAGGCGAAACGTGAGGATGTCGCGCAGCGTGATCGCGCGCTTCGCCGGCACGGTATCGTCGATCTCGGACTCCATCGTGCGCAGGACTTTGCGGTTGGCGAGCTCGGGCAGATATTCCTCGACGGAATCGTCGAGCCGCAGCCGGCACTCCTCGACCAGGATCATCGCGGCCACGGCCGCGACCGGCTTGGTCATCGAGGCGATGCGGAAGATGCTGTCGCGCTGCATCGGCGCACCGCCGATCGCCATCGCGCCGATCGCGTCGGCATGTATCTCGCCATGGCGGCTCACGAGGGCGACGAGGCCGGGCACGCCGCCGCTCTCGACATGACGCGCCATGGTGTCGTGCATGCGTTTCAGCCGGGCGTTCGACAAGCCGCTGGTCGTTCCGTGCATGGTCAGCTCCCTTCGGGCCGTTCAAACGTTGACGAGGAAAGGACGAATGCGCTCGCAGCGCACCGACATCCCACTCGTAAATTTATTTTGAGCCGGCTTCCCAGCGCCGCACCGGCTCGACGGCATCATCGGGGAACGATTCGAAAATCGGCGCGGCCAGGATCGCACGCATGTGAAGGGTTCCGCTGCCGATGTTGCGGAAGCCGTGACGGCGCTCGGCGGGCACCACGACCGACTGGCCGGCCGTGACCACGATGCGCTCGTCTCCGATCCAGACCTCCGCCTCGCCCTCACAGACGGTCAGGATTTCCTCCACGCGGTGCCGATGGGTCGGCGCCCCGGCGCCCGGCACGACCCATTGCTCGAACAGGCACAATTGCGCGGCACCGTTCTGCGCCGAGACCAGCATGCGGGTTTCGACACCGGCGCGCCATCGTTCCAGCGGCAAATCGCCGGGATTGCTGACGATCATGATCGATACCTCCCTTGTGGCCATATTCTAAGCCTGAGTGAAGCCCTTTGCGCCGTGATAGGATGCCGCGTCCGCCTCACTCCGCAATTCAGGATTCGAGATTTTGATGGCCCCCTCCCCGCCCAAAGTCGCGCTTGTCACAGGGGCCGCGCGCGGCATCGGCCTCGCCACGGCCAGACGCTTTCTCGCCGAAGGCTGGCGCGTCGCCTTGCTCGACATCGAGCACGGACTGCTCCATGCGGCGGTCGCGGCGCTCGCAGAGTCCGACGGGACGCTCGAGCTCACTTGCGATGTCTCCGATGCCGCCGCCGTCGGCAAGGCTATCGATGACGTGGCAAGGCGCTTCGGCCGGCTGGATGCGCTCATCAACAATGCCGGCGTCGCCGTCTTCGCGCCGCTCCTGGAAACGTCGGACGCCGACTGGAACCGGATTCTCGCGGTCAATCTCACCGGCCCCTTCCTGTGCACCAGGGCCGCCGCGCCCCTGATGCGCGTGCATGGCGGCGGCGCGATCGTCAACGTCACATCGATCTCGGCGGTGCGCGCCTCCACGCTGCGCTCGGCCTACGGCACCAGCAAAGCGGGCCTTGCCCACCTGACCAAGCAGCTCGCGGTCGAGCTCGCTCCCCTCGGCATCCGCGTCAATGCCGTGGCGCCCGGCCCGGTCGACACCGCGATGGCGAAAGCCGTGCATACGCCGGACATCCGCGCCGACTATCACGATGCGATCCCGCTCAATCGCTACGGTCTCGAAGAGGAGCTGGCGGAGGCCATCTTCTTCCTGAGCAGCGACCGCGCGAGCTACATCACCGGGCAGGTGCTGGCGGTCGACGGCGGCTTCGACGCCGCGGGCATTGGCCTGCCGACGTTGCGGGGCACGCGGAGAAACGGATAGACGACGGCTCATGGTGTACCGGAGTTCGCAGAAAACGGTCGTGCGCGTCGGCCTCACCCGGATCATTCTCGTCGTCCTGCTGGGCGCGGTATTGTGGCTGTTCGCCTCGGTGCTGGCGCGCGCGGAGGTACGCATTCTCGCGAGTCCCGGCGGCCAGGTCGGCGATTTCCTCGATTTGTTCGAGACCGTGCGCGCTTCGGGCGAACGCGTCGTGATCGACGGCCCCTGCCTGTCGGCCTGCACGCTGGTGCTCAGCATCGTGCCGAGCCAGCGCATCTGCGTCACCCGGCGCGCCGTGCTCGG
>NZ_JAFAVV010000492.1 GCF_019242285.1 Bradyrhizobium sp. | reverse complement strand
TGTACGCCTGCCCGCGCGCAACGAAATCATCTGCACGCTCGGCGATGCCGCGGTGCCGGCGCTTGCCGAATCCATGCACAACACGCGCTCGGCGGCGGCGCTCGAGCTGTGGCGGCCGCATCTCGGTGGCGCCATCGTCGCGATCGGCAATGCGCCGACCGCGCTGTTTCATCTGCTCAACATGCTCGACAACGATGACTGCCCGCGGCCCGCGGCCATCATCGGCTGTCCGGTCGGTTTCGTCGGCGCGGCGGAAGCCAAGGCGGCGTTGATGGCCGCACCGCCTGTGCCCGCGCTCACCGTCGAAGGCCGGCTCGGCGGCTCAGCGATCACGGTTGCCGCAATCAACGCGCTCGCGAGCAGGAGCGAATAGCAATGGCGCGCATCATCTGCTGCGGCCTCGGGCCAGGCGATCCGGACCTGATCAGCGTGCGCGCGGATCGCGAGGTCCGCGCGGCGAGCCACGTCGCCTACTTCCGCAAGAAGGGCCGGCCGGGCCAGGCGCGGCGCATCGTCGAGGGCATGCTCAGGCCGGACGTGCGCGAATATCCGATGGAATATCCGGTCACGACCGAGCTCGCGGTCGACAGCGCGGAATATGCGCGGCTGCTGGCGGACTTCTACGATGCCTGGGCCGATCGCCTCGCACGGCTCGTGCAGGAGTGTGACCTCGTCGTGCTCTGCGAAGGCGATCCGTTCTTCTATGGCTCGTTCATGCATCTCTACGCGCGATTACAAGGCCGGGTCGCGATCGACGTCGTCGCCGGCATTCCCGGCATGGCCGGCTGCTGGAGCGCGATCGGTGAGCCGATCGCGCTCGGCAACGACGTGATGACGGTGCTGATGGGCACGCTGCCCGAAGCGGAGCTGGAACAACGCGTCGGCACATCTGATGCGGTAGTGATCATGAAGACCGGCCGCAACCTCGCGAAAATCCGCCGCGCGCTCGCGGCGGCGGGCCGGCTCGACCAGGCGTGGCTGGTCGAGCGCGGCAGCATGCCCGACCAGCGCGTCGCGCGACTGAAAGATGTCGATACCGCGGACTGTCCGTATTTTGCGATCGTGCTGGTGCACGGCGGCGGATCGCGGCAGGCGGCGGCGGAGTGACCGGCTCGCTTGCCATCGCGGGCCTGGGACCAGGCGGTGCCGCGCTGGTCACGCCTGAGGTGTCGGCGGCGCTCGCCGAGGCCACCGACGTTCTGGGCTACGCGCCCTATGTCGCGCGGGTGGCGGTGCGCGCGGGATTGACCTTGCATCCGTCCGACAACCGCGAGGAGCTGCAACGTGCCGAGCAGGGGTTGCGGCTCGCGGCGGAGGGCCGCCGTGCCGTGATCGTCTCCTCCGGCGACCCCGGCGTGTTCGCGATGGCGGCGGCCGTGTTCGAAATGCTGGAAGCTGTGCCGCGTTGGCAGGAGCTTTCGATCCGCGTGCTGCCCGGCGTCACCGCGATGCTGGCCGCGGCGGCGCGCGTCGGGGCGCCGCTCGGCCATGATTTCTGCGCGATCAATCTCTCCGACAATCTGAAGCCGTGGTCTCTGATCGAGAAGCGATTGCGGCTCGCGGCGGAGGCCGATTTTGCCATCGCACTCTATAATCCGCGCTCGGCCAGCCGTCCGGAAGGATTTGGCCGCGCGCTGGACTTGCTGCGGGAGGCGGTCGGCGGCGAGCGCATCGTCATCTTTGCGCATGCGGTCACAACTCCGAAGGAGCGTATCGAGACGGTCCTGCTGCACGATGCGCGCGTGGAGATGGCCGACATGGCGACGCTCGTCATCATCGGCAATTCGGCGACGCGTCGGGTCGGCCGCTTCGTCTATGCGCCGAGGCGCGCGTCATGAGCGAGCCATGCCATCACCTCCTCGACACTTTCGACGCGCCGACGCTCGGGCAGAGCGGGCCGCGCGATCATGATGACGGGCAGGCCAAGCGCGCGGGCGGCGTCGATCTTGGCGCGGGCGCCGCCGCCGCCGGCGTTCCGCGCGACCAGCCATTCGATGCCGCGTGCGCGCATCAGGTCGAGATCGCCTGCAAGTGTGAACGGGCCGCGGGAGACGATGACCTCGGCGTCCGGCAGCGGCAGCGCACCGTCGGGCGCATCGACGAAGCGCAGGGTGTAGGCGTGCTGAGGCCGCGTCGCAAACGGCGCCAGGTGCTGGCGGCCGATGGCGAGAAAGATGCGCGCGCGCCGCTCGGGCAGAGCCGCGACCGCGGCGGCAATATCCGCAACGTCGATCCATCGATCGTCGGGCGCTCGCGTCCAGGGCGCGCGCTCCAGCGCGAGCAATGCCGTGCCGGTCGCGGCGCAGGCTTCGACCGCGTGCCGGCTCATCTCGGCGGCAAAGGGATGGGTGGCGTCGATCACATGCGTGATCCGTTCCTGCCTGATGAAATCGGCGAGGCCTTGCGCGCCGCCGAACCCGCCGATCCGAACCGGCAGCGCATGGCCGAGCGGAATTTGCGTGCGCCCGGCATAGGAATAGATCGCGTCGATGCGCTCGCGCACGAATGCATTCGCGAGCTGATTGGCATCTCCCGTTCCGCCCAGTATGAGGGCGCGCAGCATGGCTGATCCTGTTGCTTGGCTCACCATCATCGGCATCGGCGAAGATGGCCTTGCCGGCCTCTCCGAGGCAAGCCGAAACGCGCTGGCGCGGGCCGAGGCAGTATTCGGCGGCGAGCGGCACCTGAGGCTTGCCGATATCGGAGGACGTGGCAGGCCGTGGCCGGCGCCATTCGACATCGCGCCCGTGCTGGCGCGGCGCGGGCGTCCGACGGTCGTGCTCGCCTCCGGCGATCCGTTCTGGCACGGCGTCGGCGGCAGCCTCGCCTCGCATCTCGCGGTGGGCGAATGGATCGCGTATCCCGCGCCTTCGACCTTTTCGCTCGCGGCGGCGCGGCTCGGCTGGCGGCTGGAGGAGGTCGCCTGCCTTGGGCTGCATGCCGCGCCGTTCGAGCGGCTGGTGCCGCTGCTGTCGCGCGGCGCGCGCCTCATCTGCCTCGTGCGCGACGGCAAGGCGGCGGCCGATCTGGCGCAATGGCTCGCGGCGCGCGGCTGGGGCGCGTCGCGATGGTGGACGCTGTCCGCGCTCGGCGGTTCGCGTGAGCACGTGACCGAATGCCGGGCCGATGCATTCACGGCGGATGACGTCGCGACTCCGTTGGCGGTGGCGATCGAGGCCGACGGCAGCACGGGATTGCCACGTGCGTCCGGTCTGGCCGACGATCTCTTCGTCCATGACGGCCAGATCACCAAGCGGCCGATGCGCGCGCTCGCATTGTCGGCACTGGCGCCACGAGCCGGGGACGTCTTGTGGGACATTGGCGCCGGTTCCGGCTCGATCTCTGTCGAATGGGCTCTCGCCGGCGGCAGCGCGATCGCGATCGAGGCGCGCGACGACCGCGCCGCCAACATCCGTGTCAATGCGGCGGCCTTCGGCCTCGCGCACAGGATCACCATCGTCGCGGGAACTGCGCCTGCCGCTCTCGCCGGCCTGGCGCCGTCGGATGCCGTCTTCATCGGCGGCGGACTTGACGTTTCGCTGTTCGACGCGGTCTGGGCGCAGCTCGCGCAAGGTGCGCGAATGGTCGCGCATGCCGTCACGCTGGAAACCGAGGCGCTGCTGTCGGAGCTGCAACTGCGGCATGGCGGCGAATTGATGCGGATCGAAATCGCCCGCGCGGCGCCGCTCGGCCGGATGCGCTCCTGGCAGGCGGCGCGCCCCATCGTGCAATGGAGCGCGGTGCGATGACCGTGCATTTCATCGGCGCCGGCCCCGGCGCGCCTGACCTGCTCACGCTGCGCGGCCGTGACCTGATCGCGTCGTGTCCCGTCTGCCTCTATGCGGGCTCGCTGGTGCCGGCGGAAATCCTCGCGCACTGCCCGCAAGGTGCGCACATCGTCAACACGGCGCCGCTGTCGCTCGACGAGATCATCAACGAGATCGCAACGGCGCATGCGCAAGGCAAGGACGTCGCGCGGCTGCATTCCGGCGATCTCTCGGTATGGTCGGCGATGGGCGAGCAGGTGCGGCGATTAGGCGCCTTGTCGATCCCGTTCACGGTGACGCCGGGCGTACCGTCCTTCGCGGCGGCTGCGGCAGCGCTTGAAACCGAGCTGACGCTCCCGGGCCTTGCGCAATCGGTGGTGCTGACACGCACCTCCGGTCGCGCCAGCGCGATGCCGGAAGGCGAGACGCTGGCTGCCTTTGCCAGGACCGGCGCGGTGCTCGCGATTCACCTTTCCATTCATGTGCTCGACAAGGTGATCGCCGAGCTGACGCCCCACTATGGCGCCGGCTGTCCGGCGGCGATCGTCTGGCGCGCGAGCTGGCCGGACGAGAGAATCGTGCGCGCCACGCTCGGCACGCTCGATGCCTCCATCGGCGCGGAGCTCGAGCGCACCGCGATCATCCTGGTCGGCAAGACGCTGGGCTCGGCGGACTTCGCCGAGAGCAGGCTCTATGCGGCCGACTACGACCGGCGCTACCGGCCGGTCGGCCTCGCGCCGCGCTTGCCGGAGGCGTCCTGAATGCCGCGCGCGCTGGTCATATCCGCGCCGGCCTCCGGCTCCGGCAAGACGACCCTGACGCTTGCGCTGGCGCGCGCGTTCCTTGATCGGGCCCTCGCCGTGCAATGCTTCAAGAGCGGGCCGGATTACATCGATCCTGCCTTTCATGCCGCGGCCACCGGCCGCCTGTCGGTCAATCTCGACAGCTGGGCGATGCGGCGCGACATGATCGAGACGCTGGTCGCGCGCGGTGCTGACGCCGACCTGGTCATGACCGAGGGCTCGATGGGGCTGTTCGACGGTGTCGCGACCCAGGGCCTGTCGGGCATCGGCGCCAGCGCCGACATCGCCGAGATGATGGGCTGGCCGGTGCTGCTGGTGATCGATCCGGCAGGCCAGGCGCAGACCGCGGCTGCGATCGCCACGGGCTTGCGCGATTTTCGGAAAGGCGTGCGCATCGCCGGCGTCATTCTCAACCGCGTGGCCAGTCCGCGGCACGAGCATCTGGTGCGCGGCGCGATGGAGACGGCCGGCATTGCCGTGCTCGGTGCGCTGCCTCGGCAGGCGGCGATCAAGCTGCCGGAGCGGCATCTCGGCCTGGTGCAGGCCGAGGAGCACGGCGCGCTGCATGAGACGATCGCGGAGGCCGTGCGCTTGGTTGCCGAGCATGTCGACCTCGACGCAGTGCTGCGGTTGGCCGATTGCGGCTGGTCGCCGGGCGCCGCGAAACCTCCCTTGCGCGTCAGGCCGCCGGGCCAGCGCATCGCGCTGGCACGCGACGCGGCGTTTTCCTTCATCTATCCGCACATCGTCGAAGGGTGGCGCGCGGCCGGCGCGGAAATCCTGCCGTTCTCGCCGCTCGCCGACGAGGGCCCGAGCGACGCGGCCGATGTCTGCTGGCTGCCCGGCGGCTATCCGGAACTGCACGCGGGGCGCCTCGCAGCCGCGCGGCATTTTCGCGAGGCGCTGAGACGATTCGCCGAGACGCGGTCCGTCCACGGCGAGTGCGGCGGCTACATGGTATTGGGCGCGGGTCTCGTCGATGCCGACGGCACGAGGCATGAGATGACAGGTCTGCTCGGGCTCGACACCAGCTTTGCCAAGCGACGCATGCATCTCGGCTATCGTCTCGCGATACTGACGGACGATATGCCGGGCCATGCGGTGGGCGCGCGGTTGCGCGGGCATGAATTCCATTACGCGACGATTCTCGCCCAGCCCGACCCGCCGCTGGCCTCGGTGCTCGACGCCAGTGGCACCGAGGTCGCCGAGACCGGCTCGCGCCGCGGCAGGGTGAGCGGCACGTTCTTTCATCTGATCGCGGAGGACACATGAGCGGTTTCGTCTGCTTCATCTCCGGCGGGCCAGGCGATCCCGAGCTTCTGACCCTGAAGGCGGCGGCGCGGCTGGCCGCAGCCGATGTCGTGCTCTACGACGACCTCGCCTCGGGCGCGATCCTCGACCATGCCCGCAAGGACGCGCGGCTGGTGTCGGTCGGCAAGCGTGCCGGCCGGCCTTCGGCACGGCAGGAGCATATCAGCCGGCTGCTGATCGATTACGCCGCGACCGGCGCCAAGGTGGTGCGGCTGAAATCGGGTGATGCCGGGATCTTCGGCCGGCTCGAGGAGGAGATCGAGGCACTGAACGCGGCCGGCGTCGGCTACGAGATCATCCCCGGCGTCACCGCCGCCTGCGCCGCGGCCGCGAGCGCCGGGCTGCCGCTGACCCGCAGGCTGACCGCGCGCCGCGTGCAGTTCATCACCGGGGCGGACACGCGGGGCGAACTGCCTGATGACCTCAACTGGTCGGCGCTGGCCGATCCGCATGCCCTGACCGCCGTCTACATGGGCAAGCGGACTTTTCCGGCGCTGGCCGCGCGCCTGATCGCGGCCGGGCTGTCGCCCGAGACGCCGGCGCTGCTCGCGGAAGCCATCGGGCATGCCGATCAACGGTTCGTTCGTACCACCATCGCGGAATTGGCCGAGCAGCTCTCGCATGAGAGCGTCACGGCCACCGCGGTGATTCTGTTCGGCGCGCTCGCGGGGGCGGCGCCGTGACGGCGCCGTTCAAGCTGGCCCTGATCGGTATAGGCTGCGGCGATCCGGAGCAACTGACGTTGCAGGCGGTCCGCGCCATCAACGCCGCCGACCTCGTGCTGATCCCGCGCAAGGGCGAGGACAAATCCGATCTCGCTGACTTGCGACGCACGATCTGCGCGGACGTCTTGACCAATCCGAACACACGTCTGGCCGAATTCGACCTGCCGTCGCGCGATGCCGCGGTCGCCGACTACCGGGCCGGCGTCGATGAATGGCATGATGCGGTTGCGAAAGCCTGGTCGCGCGAGATCGCCAATCATGCCGGCGGCGGCCGGGTCGCGCTGCTGATCTGGGGCGATCCCTCGCTCTATGATTCGAGCCTGCGCATCGCGCGGCGGCTCGATCCGGCGCCCGACATCGAGATCATCCCGGGCATCACGTCGATCCAGGCGCTTTGCGCGGCGCATCGGATTCCACTCAACGAAATCGCCGAGCCGTTCCTGGTCACGACCGGACGGCGGTTGCGCGAGCAGGGCTGGCCCGAGGGCGTGGACACCGTGGTCGTCCTGCTCGATGCCGGAACGGCGTTCAGGGCGATCGATGCGCCGGACTTGCAGATCTGGTGGGGCGCCTATCTCGGCATGGCCGGTGAGGTCACCATTTCCGGCGCACTGGCCGAGGTCGGCGTGAAGATCGTGGCGACGCGCGCCGAGGCGCGGGCACGGCACGGTTGGATCATGGACGTCTATGTCCTCAAGCGTGCACGGACAGAAAGGTAGCATCGCATGTTTCCCGAGTGGGTCGTTCAGCCATGTCCCGGCGTTTCGGCTGTTCATCAGGACGCAGCGCGCGTCCGGCAGGCGGAATTGACAAAACCCGCGGGCGCGCTCGGCCGGCTCGAAACGCTGGCAATCGAGCTGGCGGGCCTGCAACATGCCGACCGGCCGCGAGCCGAGCGTGCGTCGATCCTGATCTTTGCGGGCGATCACGGCATCGCGGCGCAAGGCGTGTCGGCCTATCCGCAGGAGGTCACGATCGCCATGCTCGCGAATTTCGCCAATGGCGGCGCCGCGATCTCGGTGCTGGCGCGGGCGCTGGGCGCGAGCCTCGAGGTCATCGACGTTGGCACGCTGGCCGAGGCGCCGCTGCCCGGCATCGTCACCGACAAGCCGCGCCGGGGCAGCCGCAATTTCAGCGCCGAACCGGCGCTGGAGCCGGCGGAGCTCGCCTTTGCCTTCGAGGCCGGCCGGCGGGCGGTGGCGCGTGCCGCGGCCTCCATCCCCGACCTGCTCATTCTCGGTGAGATGGGGATCGGCAACACCACGGCTGCCGCGGCTGTCGCAGCCGCATTGCTCGCGGTCGGCGCCGGCAGTGTGGCCGGTCGGGGCACCGGCCTCGACGCGGCCGGCCGCGCGCAGAAGGTGCGCATCATCGATGCGGCGCTCCGCCATCACGATCTCACGACACCTGACGGTCTCGCGAAACCTGGCGTGACGCCCGTGAAAATACTGTGCGCGGTCGGTGGGCTCGAGATCGCGGCCATCGCCGGCGCGATCATCGCCGCGGCACAGCGCCGCATCCCGGTGCTGGTCGACGGGTTCATCGTGTCGGTCGCGGCGCTCGCCGCCGTGCGACTCAATGCCGCCTGCCGGCCGTATCTGATCTTTGCGCACCGCTCGGCGGAGCAGGGGCACCGCCTGGTGCTGGAGGCGCTCGAAGCCCGTCCGTTGCTCGATCTCGACCTGAGGCTCGGCGAGGGATCGGGCGCGGCGGTCGCGCTGCCGATTCTGCGGCTCGCCTGCGCGCTTCACAACGACATGGCGACCTTCGCCGAGGCGGCCGTGCCGGGACGCTCCGGCTGAGGAAAGAGCGCGCAATATTGCGTTCGCAGTGTGAACGCGATCGCCTGAATGATCGATGAATGAGTGATCCGTTCGGCCCGCGTGAGCCGCTTGGCTGATACCTTCATGGTGAAGAAAGGTTACCGGCTTCAATCGCTTGACCCGCTGCGCGAACCACCCTTATCTGCTTCGTGAATGCATGAAATCCGGGCCGCGAGCGGCAGCCGGATTTGAAGGCATTTGTGATGCAGATGTACACGCCGGATGGACAGGACGGACCGGTGCTTTCGCGGCTGACGCATATCATCGACCAGCGCAGTCCGAGCCGGGTCTTGACCCGGCTGCGATTGCTGGTGCGCAGCAACGAGTTCTATCTCATCCCGCTGGCACTCGTGGTCGGTTTCGTCGCGGGCGCGATCGTGACGCTGATGAGCCAGATCGCGCAGGCCATGCATGTGCTGATCTACGGAATTCCGATCGACGTCCGCTTGAGCGCCAACGCCTATGTCAATCCGGCGGTGGCGCTGATCGCACCGGCCCTCGGCGGGCTGTCGCTCGGCGTAATGGAATGGCTGCGCCGGCGCTGGAAGATATCGAGCGCGGTGGACCCGATCGAGGCCAATGCGCTGCGCGGCGGACGCTTGTCGCTGCGCGACAGCGTCGTGGTGAGCGGGCAGACGCTGGTGTCCAACGGCTGCGGCGCCTCCGTCGGGTTGGAAGCGGGCTATACCCAGATCGGTGCGGGGGCCGCTTCGCTGGCCGGGCAGATCCTGCATCTGCGGCGCAACGATCTGCGGCTGATCGTCGGCTGCGGCGCGGCGGCCGCGATCGCCGCAGCCTTCGGCGCACCCATCACCGGCGCCTTCTATGCCTGCGAGCTGATCGTCGGCGTCTATTCGGTCGGCAGCGCGGCGCCGATCCTGGCCGCCTCGCTGGCGGCGGCCCTGACCGCGCAATGGCTCGGCGGC
>NZ_JAFAVV010000231.1 GCF_019242285.1 Bradyrhizobium sp. | reverse complement strand
GCGACGCACTGAGCACGGAACGATGTTCGCGAACTTCGATTTCGACGTCATCGTCCGCGCGCTGCCCTACCTTTTCCTTGACGGGATGACGTTCACGTTGACGCTGACGGCACTGGCGACGACCGGCGGAATCGTGTTCGGGACCCTGCTGGCAATGATGCGTCTGTCGGGGCTGCCGCCGCTGGCGCTGCCCGCCGCCGGCTATGTCAACTTGATGCGCTCGGTGCCGCTGGTGCTGGTGATCTTCTGGTTCTATTTCCTCGTGCCCTATATCGGGCAATGGCTGACCGGCGCGTCGCGGCCGGTGCGGGTCGGCGCCTTCACCTCCTCGCTGGTCACCTTCATCATGTTCGAGGCGGCGTATTTTTCCGAGATCATGCGCGCCGGCATCCAGTCGATTTCGAAGGGTCAGCCGGCTGCGGCGCAGGCGCTCGGCCTGACCTACAGCCAGACCATGCGCTACGTCGTGCTGCCGCAGGCGTTCCGCAACATGCTGCCGGTGCTCTTGACCCAGACCATCGTGCTGTTCCAGGACACCTCGCTGGTCTATGTGGTATCGATCCCGGACTTCCTCGGCGCCGCCTCGATCGTCGGCCAGCGTGACGGCAGGCTGGTCGAGATGTATCTGTTCGCGGCGCTGGTCTACTTCCTGATCAGTTGCTCCGCGTCGTTCGGCGTGCGCCGGCTGCAGACGCGCATCGCGGTGGTCAGATGAGCCCGGAGTCCATGATCGAGATCAGCCATGTCGACAAGTGGTACACGCCACAGTTCCAGGCGCTGAAGAACTGCACCACCCGTGTCGCCAAGGGCGAAGTCGTGGTGGTCTGCGGCCCCTCGGGCTCGGGCAAGTCCACGCTGATCAAATGCGTCAATGCGCTGGAGCCGTTCCAGGCCGGCGACATCATCGTGGACGGCATCAAGGTCAACGACGCTCGGACCGACCTGCCGAAGCTGCGCGCCCGGGTCGGCATGGTATTCCAGCATTTCGAGCTGTTTCCGCATCTGCGCATCCTCGACAATCTCTGTCTGGCGCAGGAGAAGGTGTTGGGCCGAGCCCATGCCGCGGCCGTCAAGAAGGCCACGATGCTGCTCGAACGCGTCGGCCTGACGGAGCACGCGCGAAAATACCCGGCCGAGCTGTCCGGTGGCCAGCAGCAGCGGGTGGCGATTGCCCGCGCGCTCGCGATGGACCCGATCGCGATGCTGTTCGACGAGCCGACCTCGGCGCTCGATCCCGAGATGATCAGCGAGGTGCTCGACGTGATGGTCGATCTCGCCCGCGAGGGCATGACCATGATGGTCGTGACCCACGAGATGGGCTTTGCCAGCAAGGTCGCCAACCGCGTCATCTTCATGGATCAGGGCGAGATCGTCGAGGATGCGCTGAAGGCCGATTTCTTCGGCAAGCCGCGTAGCGATCGCGCCCAGAAGTTTTTGTCGAAGATATTGTCGCATTGACCATCCATCGTTCCGGGGCGGTGCGAAGCACCGAACCCGGAATGGCGGTGTGAGGGTGACTTGCGCCGGCGATTCTCGTATAGGATCGCAGCAATCGACAGGGAGAATAGGTTTTGGAAAAGATCGCATATGTCAACGGCTCGTTCGTGCCGCTCGGCGAGGCCAAGGTGTCGATCCTCGACCGCGGCTTCCTGTTCGCCGACGGCATCTATGAGGTCGCGGCCGTGCTGGACGGCAGACTGGTCGACAACGCCTCGCATCTGGCGCGGCTGGAGCGCTCGGTCGGCGAAATCTCGCTTCCCCTGCCGGAGACCACGGAGCGCATCCAGGAGAT
Organism: Bradyrhizobium sp.; assembly: GCF_019242285.1. GTDB lineage: Bacteria > Pseudomonadota > Alphaproteobacteria > Rhizobiales > Xanthobacteraceae > Bradyrhizobium. The sequence goes on along the minus strand of NZ_JAFAVV010000231.1, from coordinate 1,505 downwards.
CCAGAAGGAGCTGGTCACGCGCAACCAGCTCGCGAACGGCATGGTCTATCTGGAGGTGACGCGCGGCGCCGATGCGGGCCGCGATTTCGCGTTCCCCAAGGGCGTCAAGCCGACGCTGATCATGTTCACCTCGGAGAAGGACATCGTCGGCGCGGCGTCCGCCAGGACCGGCATTGGCGTGATCACGGTGCCGGACATCCGCTGGGCGCGGCGCGACATCAAGAGCGTGGCGCTGCTCGCCCAGGTGCTGGCGAAGCAGGCCGCCGCGGAGGCCGGCGCGGGCGAGGCCTGGATGATCGAGGATGGCAAGGTCACCGAGGGCGGCTCGTCCTCGGCCTTCATCCTGACCCAGGACGACGTCCTCGTGACGCGGCAGAACGGCAGCGAGATCCTGCCCGGCTGCACCCGCAAGGCGGTGGTGAAGCTCGCCGAGGAGCGGCAGCTCCGCGTCGAGGAACGCGCCTTCTCGGTCGAGGAGGCGCTGGCGGCCAAGGAAGCCTTCATCACCAGCGCGACCGTGTTCGTGCAAGCGGTGGTCTCGATCGACGGCAAGCCCGTCGCGAGCGGCAAGCCTGGACCGATGACCCGCCGTCTTCGCGAGATCTATGTCGATTTCGCCCGCGCCACGGCGGTTTAATGTGACGCGCGTCGCGCTGTAGTCGGGGCGAGACGGCGTGTCGCCTACCGCGTGAGACATGCGGCATGCTGTGCCATCCCGATGCCACGGCGAGAAGTGCTAGAGCTTTTCCGTTCCGATGCAATCGGAACGGAAGCTCCAGCTTCTTTGTTTTGACGCGTTTTCTTCACGCGAACCGGTTATCCACTTCGCTCGAAAACGCTCTCTAGGCAGATTCAACCTGTCAAACAGCGGGAAGGGCATGCAAGTGCGTTCTCGCGGCGCGATCGGCCCGAGCTTTGCCAAGCATCGCCCTCGAAAAAACGAGAGGGCGCAGGGAAGGCCGGGTGCAGGCTGCACCCATGGCCCCCGTGCGCATTGTAGTGCACGGGGTAGGAACCACAGGTACAAGCCGAACATCCGACCTTCCCCGCGCGACGGTGTTAACGGCTTATAGCGCGCTCTCCCTGGTGCGCCGGGCTTGCTGGCCACCATCGCCCCGCCATCATCCGCGAGACTTGATATCAGCGTCGGGATATCAGGACCACACGCCTTCGCCGTCCGCGCCAGCCACGTTCGTCTCACGGGCCAACACGTCCATCGCATCCCGCTTCCCACGTCCGTGACGATCGCGAAACGCCCCTCTCGTGGAGGCGGGATGGCCTTAATAAACATAATTTCTGGAAAAAAGAAAGAGGAAAATTGCCGCGAAGCGAGGCCGAGCGGACGATCGTCTTGAGTTTGCTGATAAACTTTCTGTTTTTACGCACGCGATTTTGTGAGGCTTTTGGGCCGACGCGCCGAGCTAAAGGCGTTCACTCGGCCGATCCTTGCTGGTCGGGCGAATCATGAGAATTGGCCCATCGGAGAACTCAGTGTACCCGGAGGG
>NZ_JAFAVV010000967.1 GCF_019242285.1 Bradyrhizobium sp. | reverse complement strand
AATATGCCGAATACGTCCGGATGCATGGGCAGAACGGAGATCAATTCTTCCTGCTCAAGGCCTATGAAGAGCCGTTCGAAGGCGAAAACGATTCGATCTCTCTGGCCTTCCATGCCATGCCGCACTGGATGGATCGGTTTGACGTCGATTTTGACGACAGCGCGGTGAATTTCAGGAAGAATCTCCACAAATACCGCGTGGCTTGCCAGCAATATGTGAACTCGGTGCGCGCTCAGTTCGAGCCGATCAAGTCGAGCGGAATGGGCCAAGCGCTGCTCGCGGAGCTGCGCCGGACGCACAATCGCGTCAGGATCATTCCCAACTGGGATTTTTCATCCGTGAACTCCTACACGTCGCCCTGGAACCCCGCCCGCGAAACGGTAGCAGAAATGGAAGACTGGATCGCCGCCACCGCCAAGGGCGAATGGGTCCTACCCGATGATGTCGACGACGACACGGTCGGCACGGGAGCCGGGACGAGCAGCTCCGTCGAGTTCACCCCCTTCATGTATCGGCCGGATGCCGGCAATCCCTGGTCCGTGCCGGACCGAGCGCTGTACCATGAGCTGGTTCACGCCTCCCGACACATGCGGGGGGTCGCATCCGATCCCTCGGTGAACAAGGGATACAAGAACAGGGAGGAATATATCGCGATCATCCTCGCCAACATCTATCTCTCGGAAAAGCGCTGGGAAAAGTTCATCGGCAACCACAATAGTCAGAGCCGCGGCGCGATTCTGAGTGGCGAGGATGCCGCCAATTTCCTCCGCAATCCGCAGCACGTCGACGTGCCGCCCACGACGATTTTGCAGAATTTCAAGGATACGCAGGGGGAGTTCTACCGCGACATCGTCAATCTGCCGCCAGGCCACCCCAAATACAACTGGGTGCAGCAATACGATCACGAACCGGCGGCGGCAGGCAGCTAGTTTTATTGTTACTACGAGGCGGAGCCGTAGGGTCGGGTAAGGTGCGACCACGTCCGCCGTAGCTCGCAGAGCGAAGGCGGAAGCGCCTTGCCCACCATTCGTCCGACAGCATTGCTCTGAGTGGTGGGCACGCTCCTGCCTTCGCGTGGCGAACTTACGTGGATGTGGTCGCACACCCTATCCTACCGATCCTCAGGACTTGTCGTCCGCCTTCTCCGCTTTTTTCTTCGGCTTCGGCGGACCTTCGACCGGCGGCAGTGACTTCACGTATTCGGCGATGGCGTCGCGGTCCTTCGGATCGAGCTGCGAGGTGTTGCGGATCACGGCCGCCATCGCGCCGCCGGCGGAATCGCCGTCCGGCGTCTGCCCGGTCTCCAGGAAATAGGCGATGTCCTTCGCGCTCCAGTCGGAAATCCCCTTCTGGGTGATGTTGGGCACGAAACCCTTGCCTTCGGGATCGGGGCCGCCGGCAAAGCGCTGCGCGGCGACGATGCCGCCTAAGAAATTGCGCGGGCTGTGGCACTCGGCGCAATGGCCAAAACTGTTGACGAGATAGGCGCCGCGATTCCAGGACGGCGGGCGCGACTGGTCGGGCATGAACAGCCCCCCGTCCATGAACAGGCGTTTCCAGATGCCGACGTTGCGGCGGATGTTGAACGGAAATGGCACCTCATGGTCACGCACCGAGCCCGTGACCGCTGGCAGCGTCTTCAGATAGGCGAAGAGATCGCGCACGTCCTGAACCGTCGCGTGCGCATAGGATGTATAGGGAAATACCGGGAAGTAATGCGTTCCCTCCGGCGAGACGCCTTTCATCACGGCCTTGACGAAATCCTGCTCGCTCCAGCGGCCGATGCCGTCGGTCGGATCGGACGAGATGTTCGGCGCATAGAAGGTGCCGAACGGCGAGGGAAGCGCGAGCCCGCCGCCGAGCCGCGTGCGGTCCGGCTGGTTCGGCACCGCATGGCAGGAGGCGCAGCCGCCGATGTTGAAGATCACCTGGCCGTTGCCGGGGTCCGGCTCGTAGGCCGCGAGCGCCGGCATCACCGGCACGGCGGTGAGCCACCAATAGACGGCGAACGCCGCCGCGGCGACGATCAAGAAGATAATGAGTATCCGTTGCAACATCGTTGGTTCGCCAATTTTCAATTGGGACATGAAGTGAAAATCCGGCGCATTTCGGTCGCATGCCCGTCTTTATTTTTGCGCGAACGGGGCCAGACCCGGGAATAAAGGTGGAAACTCCCGGTTGTAAGGCACGGTGTCATTGTCAAGGTCAACCGGGAGGAGCCCATGTTCAGGACCATGTCTGCCACGCTCGTGCTCAGTGCCGTCCTCGCGTTTGCTGGATCTGCCAGCGCCGACAAGTTCAAGGCTGTGCTCGACGGTAAGTCCGAAGTGCCGGCCACCACCAGCGCCGCCACCGGCTCAGCCGATGTCGATTTTGATCCGGCCACCAAGAAGCTCACATGGAAGCTCACCTATTCAGGGCTGTCGGGGCCGGCGACCGCGGCACATTTCCACGGTCCGGCCGAGCCTGGCAAGAACGCCGGCGTGGCGGTTGCCATACCCAACGCCGGCACCAGCCCGGCCGAAGGCAGCGCGACGTTGACAGACGCGCAGGCCGCCGACCTCGAAGGCGGCCGTTACTACATCAACGTCCACACCGCCGCCAATCCGGGCGGCGAGATCCGCGGTCAGGTGACGAAGTAAGGTACAGCACGCCGTCGGTTGAACGCGTTCACGTTGGATCATTGCCCCAAAACACAAAGGGGCGGATGCACTGGCATCCGCCCCTGCCCACCGAGCCGGGCTCAGGTCTTCTTCATGCGGTAGGTTTCGTGGCAGCCGCCGCACTGCTTGCCGATCACGCCGAGGCTGGTCTTCAGCGTATCCATGTCCTTGATCTTGCCCTTGGCGTCGCCGACGGCCTTGGCGAAGCTCGTGATATGCTCGTCGAAGCCGGCCTTGTCCGACCAGATCTTCTCCGTCGTCTGATAGTCGCCGTCGAAGGTCTTGCCCTTGAGACTTACGGGAAACAGCGTCGGCAGCTTCTTGGCGGTCTCGTCGAACTGGGCGAGCGCCGCGTCGACGGTGGCCTGGTCGTACGGCTTCTCGCCCTTGACCATGGCCGACAGTGCACCGGCATTCTTGCCATTGGCCTTCATGACGGTCTGCGTTTCCTTGAGTTGGTCCTCTGCCATTACCGCGCCCGCCGTGAGCAGCAGCGCCCCCATCACAACCATCGTCCGTTTCATCCGCGATCTCTCCGTCTCGCAAGCCTCGGTCAAAAGATACCGCGGCCCTGCCAGGGCAGACCGCGGCTACTCGCTCCCTCTAAAACCCCAATGTGGCGTTTTATTTCCCGTCCGAGGACCCTCAGAGGCTGTGCCGGCGCTGGTGCTCGCGGATGGCGATCCAGACCCGTTCGGCGGTCGCGGGCATGTCGATGTGGTCGATCCTGTATTCCCGCCACAATCCCTCGACGATGGCGTTGACGACTGCGGGGCAGGAGCCGATCGCGCCGGCCTCGCCCGCGCCCTTCACGCCGAGCGGATTGGTCTTGCAGGGGACGTTGTGGGTCTCGAACTGGAATGACGGGCCGTCGGCCGCGCGCGGCAGCGCATAGTCCATGTAGGTGCCGGTGACGAGCTGGCCGTCCGGTTGGCTGTAGACCACCTGCTCCATCAAGGCCTGCCCGATGCCCTGCATCACGCCACCATGCACCTGGCCGGCGAGCAAGAGCGGATTGAGCGTCACGCCGAAATCATCGACGATCACGTAGTTGACGATCCTGATGATGCCGGTCGCGGGATCGATCTCGACCTCGGCGACATGGGTGCCGTTCGGATAGGTGCCGTCGGCGCTGGCGAAGGTCGCGCTCGCGTTCAGCTTCGACGGATCGGCGCTCGCGCGCTTGGCGAGATCGGCGAACGAGATCGTGCGGTCGGTGCCGGCGATGCGCACCACGCCATTGCTGATCTCGAGATCGCCTGTACCCGCCTCGAGCGCCTGTGCCGCGATCTCCTTCAGCTTGTTGCCGAGCTCGCGGGTGGCGCGCTCGACACTGACGCCGCCTGACGGGATCGAGGCCGAGCCACCGGTGCCGAGCCCCGTCGCGATCTCGTCGGTGTCGCCCTGGTGGATGTGGACGCGCTCGGGCGGCAGGCCGAACTGCTCTGCCACGAGCTGGGCGTAGGCGGTCTGGTGGCCCTGCCCGCTCGACTGCGTGCCGATTAGGATGGTGACGTCGCCAGTGGGATCGAGCCGCACATTGGCGGTCTCCTCGCCCATGGTGCCGCAGACCTCGACATAGCTCGCGAGCCCGATGCCGCGCACCAGGCCCTCCTTCTTGGCCTGCCGGGCGCGCTTGGCGAACTCCTTCCAGTTCGCGACCTCCATGGCCCGCTTCATGTGCGCGGTGAAATCGCCGGAATCGTAGACCTTGCCGGTGGCGGTCTTGTAGGGCATCTGCTTCGGCGTGATGAAGTTCTTGCGCCGGATCGCATCCACGCTCATGTCGAGCTTTCGCGCGCAGGCATCGACGAGCCGTTCGACAACGTAGGCCGCCTCCGGACGGCCGGCGCCGCGATAGGCATCGACCGGCACGGTGTTGGTGAAGACCGTGCGGACGCGGCAGTGGAAGGCTCGGATGTCGTAGAGACCCGGCAGCATGCCGGCGCCGCCATGCGGGATGTAGGGCCCGAAGGTCGAGAGATAGGCGCCCATGTCGCCGATCAGGTCGACGTCCATGGCGAGAAACCTGCCGTCCTCGGCGAGCGCCATCCTCGCCTTGGTGATGTTGTCGCGGCCCTGCGCGTCGCCCATGAAATGCTCGGCCCGCTCGGCGGCCCAGCGCACCGACTTCTTCAGGCTACGCGCGGCGACCGCGAGCAGCGCATATTCCCGATAGGGAAACAGCTTGGTGCCAAAACCGCCGCCGACGTCGGGACAGATCACCCGCATCTTCTCGACCGGAATCTTCAGGACGTTCTGGCACAGGATGTCGCGCAGCCGGTGGCTGCCCTGGCTGCCGATGGTCAGGGTCAGATGATCGCGCTTGGCGTCGTATTCGGCGACCGCGGCGCGCGGCTCCATGAAGCTTGCGACCACGCGCGGATTGACGATCGAGATCTCGGCGACGGCGTGCGCCCTGGCAAACGCCTCGTCGGTCGCCTTCTTGTCGCCGATCGGCACGTCGAACAGGATGTTGCCGGGCTTGTCGGGCCAGACCTGCGGCGCGCCCGGCTTGATGGCGTTGAGCGCGCCGGTCACCGCCGGCAGCGTCGTCCATTTGATCTCGATCGCCTCGACCGCATCGCGCGCGTGATCGATCGTGTCCGCCACGACGAAGGCCACGGCATCGCCGACATGGCGCACCTCGTCCCTGGCGAGAATCGGATAGGGCGGGCCGGTGAAGGGATCGACCTCGAAATTGAACAGGCACGGCAGGTCGCCGAGGTCCTTGACCTCGCCGGCGGTCAGGATCAGCGCGACGCCGGGAAGCGCGCGGGCGGCCGAGGCATCGATGGTAAATTTGGCATGGGCATGCGGCGAGCGCAGCACCAGCGCATGCAACGACGCCGCTGATGGCGCGTAATCGTCGGTGTAGCGGCCCTTGCCGCGGATCAGGGCGTCATCCTCCTTGCGCAGAACACTTTGACCGACGCCGAACTTGATGGGAGCAGCAGCCATTGTCTTTCCGATTTTTGTTGGATTTTGTGCATAATGCAGTGGTTTGACGGGAAGCGCAAACCGCCTCACCCGCGTACCAAGCACTTCAGCCGCCTCATCCCAAACAGGAGCAGCAACGTTCCGCCGTAAACCGCTGTTCCGACAAGGATCAGCAGGCCCAGCATGGCCTCGTCGCGGTGAGCGCCGAGCGCGGTCAGATGCGCCGCGGCAAGTCTGGCCGTGCCCCACAAGACCCCCGCCAGGACCAGGCCGGTCGCGGCGAATTTGGCGATCGAAAGTTGCAGCGCGCGGTCGAACGCAAGGTGGCCGGCCCGCACCGCGAAGAACAGGACCAGCAGGAGGTTGATCCAGGCGCCGATCGCGGTGGCGAGTGCGAGCCCGACCTGGGCGAGCGCGCCCATCAACGCGATCTTCAGCGCGACGTTGACCGACAGGCCGGTGAGCGAGGCCTTGACGGGAGTCGCGGTGTCCTTGCGGGCATAGAAGGTCGCGACCGCGCTGCGGATCAGCACGAACGGAATGAGCCCGATGGCATAGGCCGCGAGCGTGGCGCCGGCGGCGGCCGCGTCGCCCCGGGTGAAGGCGCCGCGCGCGAACATCGCGCGGGTGATGACATCGGGCACCGCGAGAAAGGCGGCGACGAAAGGCACCGAGAACAGCAGCGTGAAGTCGAAGGCGCGGCGCTGCTGCGCCATGGCGCCTTCATGGTCGTTCGCGGTCAGGCGCCGCGACATTTCCGGCAGCAGCACGGTACCGATCGCGATCCCGATCACGCCGATCGGAAGCTGGTTGAGCCGGTCGGCGTAGTACAGCGCCGAGAGCGCGCCGGCGGGCAGGAAGGTCGCGATGATGGTATCGGCGAACATCGCGACCTGCGTGCCCATCGAGCCGAGCGTCGCCGGCCCCAGCGCGCGGAAGAAGGCCCGGATGTCCGGATCGAGCTTGAGCCGCGCAAAACGCGGCAGGCCGCCATGGGTGGCGAGGTCGCCCGCGAGCAGAAAATATTGCAGGAAGCCGGAGATCAGGACGCCCCAGGCCGCGGCGTGACCGGCGGTCGGGAAAAACACCACCAGCGCCAGCGCCGCCATCATCGCGACATTGAGGAAGATCGACGCCGCCGCGGCGCTGGCGAAGCGATGCATCACGTTGAGCATGCCGCCGTACAAGGTCACCAGCGTGATCAGCAGGAGATAGGGAAAGGTGATGCGGGTCAGCGTGATCGCGAGCTCGCGCTGGCTGGCGTCATCGGAAAAGCCCGGCGCCAGGATGGTCATGGCCTGCGGCGTGAACAGCCACGCCAGCAGCAGGAGAAGCACCTGCGACCAGAACAGCAACGTGAAGATGCGGTTGGCAAACAGTTTCGCCGCGCCCTCGCCCTCCTCGCCATGGATATGGGCGTAGGCCGGCACGAAGGCCGCGTTGAACGCGCCCTCGGCGAAGATGGCGCGGAAATGATTCGGCAGGCGGAAGGCGACGAAGAAGGCATCGGCGACGGGGCCCGCGCCGAGGATCGCCGCAAGCATGATGTCGCGCGCGAAGCCGGTGAGGCGCGAGAGCAGCGTGTAGCCGCCGACGGTAAAGATGCGTCCGAGCATGCGCCGCTTCTAGCGTATGCTTCGACCCGACAAAATGGCGAAATCAGGTTGAAACGGCGCCGCGCACGGCCTCGATGATTCGATCCTGGGTGGCTTCATCCAGATAGGCGTGCATCGGCAGGCTGATCACGTCGGTCGAGAGGCGCTCGCTCACCGCGAGGCCGCCGTCGGCCGACGGGAAATCGCGATAGGCCGTCTGCTGGTGCAGCGATTTCGGATAATAGATCGCGGTCGGCACGCCCTGCGCCCTCAAGGCCGCCGCAAAGCCGTCGCGGTCGGTGCCCTCGGGCAGGCGGATGGTGTACTGCGCCCAGACCGAGGTGCGGCCCGTCGCAAGCCGCGGCACGGTGACGACGTTGCCGAGGCCGTTCGCATAACGCGTTGCGACGCGGTCGCGCGCGGCGATCTCGTCCTCGAAGATCTTCAATTTCTCGATCAGGATCGCGGCCTGCAGGGTATCGAGTCGCGCGGTCAGGCCGAGCCGGACGTTGTCGTATTTGTCGCTGCCCTGGCCGTGCACGCGGATCGAGCGCAATATCTCCGCGAGCGCGGCGTCATCGGTCAGAATCGCGCCGCCGTCGCCGAAGCAGCCGAGCGGTTTTGCCGGGAAGAAGCTGGTCGCGGTCGCAAGCCCGAAGGTGCCGAGCCGGCGGCCCTTGTAGCTCGCGCCGAAGCCCTGGGCCGCGTCGTCGAGCACGAACAGGCCCTCGGCCTCGGCGACCGCAGCGATCGCGTCGTGGTCGGCGGCCTGGCCGAACAGGTCGACCGGGATCACTGCACGCGGCTTAAGGCCGAGCTGTCTCGCCGTCGCGATGCCGCGCGTCAGCGAGGCGACGTCCATGTTGAACGTTCCCTCCTCGACGTCGACGAACACCGGCGTGGCGCCGGTCAGCGCCACTGCTTCGCCCGTGGCGCAGAAGGTGAAGGAGGGACAGAGCACGGCGTCGCCCCGGCCGATCCCCTTCGCCATCAGCACCATCAATAGCGCGTCGGTGCCGCTCGCACAGGCCACCACATGCTTCGCGCCGCTGAAGGCCGCGAGATCGGCCTCGAGCTCTGTCACCTCAGGCCCGTTGATGAACTGGCAATGATCGAGCACGCGCGACATGGCGGCGTCGATCCTGACGCCCAGCCGCGCGCGCTGCACGACGACGTCGATGAAGGGAATGGCTTGCGAGCGCGAATGCTGGTTCATGGAGCCTTGCAGAGGTTGGAGATGGCCATCGAGGAAAGGCGCCGCGGCTAGCCCGCGGCGCGGCGGGGGCCCTTGTGCGTGGCGGGCGCCACCGCGCGCTTGGTGGAGGCATCGAGACAGCGGGTCGCGATCGCGAGGCTGGCGACGCCCTCGTCCCCGGTCACCGCAGGCGTCGCGCCGGACCTGACCGCTTCGAGAAAGGCGATCAGCTCGGCACGCAGCGGCTCGTCATGACCGACCGGCAGATGACGCATCGAATAGCTGCCGTCGGGCTTGAAGCCGAAACATTCGGTGACCTGGCGGGTCAACAGATCCCCCATGACGTATTTGCCGCGGGTCGCGACCGTGACATTGCGCGCCTTGAACGGCGTCAGCCAGTTGGTGTTGATGTGGGCCAGCACGCCGGAGGCGGTGCGGAACTGCAACAGCGCGATGTCCTCGCGCTCGGCCACCGCGCTGGAAAGCTGCGGCTGCACCTCGACGATGTCGGACTCGGTGAACCAGCGGATCAGGTCGATGTCGTGGACGGCGAGGTCGATGACGACGCCGACATTCGACATCCGCGGCGGAAACGGCCCGACCCGGGTGATCGCGATCGACAGGATGTCCTCGCCCTTCAGCGCCTGCTTGATCGCGGCGACCGCCGGATTGAAGCGCTCGACATGGCCGACCATCAGCGTGACGCCGGCGCGACGGGCGGCCTCGACGATTTCGTGCCCCTCCTCCACCGAGGAGGCGATCGGCTTCTCCACCAGGACGTGGATCTTCCGGGCAATGCAGGCGAGCGCGATCTCGTGATGCAGATGGGTCGGCGCCGCGATCGTCGCGGCCTCGATACCTTCGGCAACCAGTTCGTCCAGGGTCGCGAAGGTGCGGCAGCTCGCGAGCTCGGTCGCGCGCGCGCGGTGCGCCGGCAAGGGATCGACCACCCCGACCAGATCGACATGCGGCAGGCTCGCCAGCACGCGGGCATGATTGCTGCCCATCACGCCTGCGCCGATCACGCCGACGCGAAGCGCGCCTTTCGGCTCGGTCTTGGCCGAACCGGCCCCCCTGATCACCATGTCATCGAACCCCACGAAGAAGATCTGGCACGAACGTCCCGCCGCTCTCCTAGCACGCCGCCCCAGATGTGGCGAAACGTCGAGACGGCTTCTGCGCACACGATTTGATGCAAAAGATTACATCGCCGAATCGCGAAAACCCGAACGGTTTGAAGCGCATGCAGCCCGATATTGGTGCGGGGTGTAGCTGATTTGCGCCGCTCCGCAAATCCGCTTTGCCACGTGGGGGAACCGGTTCCTCAAGATTTCGTGTCCGCGCCGGCAAGTAACAGGCCGCCCCAACGAGCCGAATTGAACTGCGCCATTATCTCCAGGAGGAACGTCATGCCGTCGCGCCATCTCGTCCCCATCGGCTTCGCCATTGCCGTAAGTCTCGCGCCAGCCGCCGCGGCCGAGCGCCCCGTAGTCGTCGAGCTCTTCACCTCGCAGGGTTGCTCGTCCTGCCCGCCGGCCAATGCCTATCTGAACGAGCTGGCGCGCGAGCGCCGCGACGTGCTGCCGCTGGCGTTCCATGTCACCTATTGGGACCGGCTCGGCTGGAAGGACCCGTTCTCGCTGGAAGCGGCGACCGAGCGGCAGGACCGCTACGGCCATCGTTTCGGCGACGGCTCGTACACGCCGGAAATCGTCGTCGATGGCGCCAGCAGCCATGTCGGCTCGCATCGCGAGGACGTCGGTGGAGCGATCGAGGCAGCCAAGCTGAAGAGCGTGACGGCCACGACCATCGGCCTCGTCAGGCAGGGCGACCGGCTCGCCGTCGATATCGGCGGCGGCAAGGGCGAGGGCAAGGTGCTGCTGGTCGGCTTCGACCACGCGCACCAGACCGCGATCCGGCGCGGCGAGAATGGCGGCCGCACGCTGGATGAATCGAACGTGGTGCGATCGATCCGCGTGGTCGGCGACTGGCACGGCTCGCCGCTGCGTCTCAGCGAGACGCCTCCCGAAGGCGAGGACGCCGCCGTCATCCTGCAAGCGCCCGACGGCCGCATCGTCGGCGCGTCGCGGCCGCTCGGGAGCTGAGGGGCCGCACCCAGCCCGTGTCATGCGGCCAGGCGCGCGCAACGGCCGCCGGGAGCAAGCCTGCTCCCGAGCTGCCCGACACGATCTCAGCCACCGTGAAGTGATTTCGGGCCGTACGTGAGCAGCTGTCCTGTTGCGGTAATCTTACAACTTCTTGGCGGAGGCGTGGCGCACATCGCCACGCCGCGAGGCAAGAGTGGCGCGGCATTCGAATTTGGCTTCGCGATCAGACGGATATCCGATCGGCGGTCGCGCGCGGCCATTTTGCGAAAGGCGCGCTTCGATCAGAGAGCTCCCAGGGATCGCGAAGGCGCGCCACTGTGCGGCGCGCCTTATCATCAAAAGGGGAGCTTCCGGATCGGCTCACGTCCGGCGGTAGTCGTCCTCGATGCGGATGATGTCGTCCTCACCGAGATAGCTGCCGGTCTGCACCTCGATCAGCTCCAGCAGGATCTTGCCGGGGTTCTCCAGGCGATGCACGGCGCCCATCGGGATGTAGATCGATTCGTTCTCGTGCACGGTCTTGACGTCCTCGTTGACGGTGACGCGCGCGGCGCCCTGCACCACGATCCAGTGCTCGGAGCGGTGATAGTGCTTCTGCAGCGACAGCCGCTGGCCGGGCTTGACCACGATCCGCTTGACCTGGTGACGGTCGCCATTATCGACCGACCGGTAGCTGCCCCAGGGACGATGCACCTTGAGGTGATCCTCGGTGACCTGCGGCGCCACGGTCTTGAGCTTCGCCACCAGCCGCTTCAGGCCGTTGGCGTCCTTCTGCCGCGATACCAGCACGGCGTCCTGCGTCGCCACCACCACGAGATCGTCGACGCCTTCCAGCGCTACCAGCGCGCCGTCGGTCTGGACGTTGCAGTTGCGGGAATCCTCGAACACGGCTGCGCCCTGCGCGGCATTGCCCTGCCCGTCCTTGTCGGCGAGCTCCCACACCGCGTGCCAGGAGCCGACGTCCGACCAGCCGCAGGACACCGGCACCACGGCCGCGCGCGCGGTCTTCTCCATGACAGCATAATCGATCGAGATCGCCTTGGCGGACGTGAACGCGTCCTTGTCCAGGGTGACAAAACCGAGGTCGCGTCCGGATTTTGTCACCGCATCCTTGACCGCCTGCACACTGGCGGCGTCGAACGTGCGGTACTCGTCGAGCAGGTCGACCGCGCGGAACATGAAGTTGCCGCTGTTCCAGAGATAGCCGGCCTTGATGTAGTCGCTAGCCGTGGCCTGGTCCGGCTTCTCGACGAATTCCGTCACGCTGCGGACCTCGCCCGAGACCACGTCGCCCGGGCTGATATAGCCGTATTCGGTCGCCGCGCGCTCCGGCTTGATGCCGAAGGTGACGATGCGCCCGCTCGCGGCGGCAGCCGATCCTTGCCGGCAGGCGGCGACGAAGGCCGCAGCGTCCTGCACGACGTGGTCGGCGGCGAGCGCCAGCACCACGGCGTCCGCATTGCGCCCATGCGCGAACACGCCGCCGGCGGCGATCGCCGGACCGGAATCGCGCCGCGCCGGCTCCAGCAGCACGTCGGCCTCGACACCGATCTCGGCCAGCTGGTCCAACACCATGAAACGATAGGCCGCGTTGGTGATGACGATCGGCTTCTCGAACAGGCTTGCATCCGAAACCCGCTTGAGTGTGTCCTGGAACGTCGATCGCGCGCCGAACAACGGCAGGAACTGTTTCGGGCGAACCTCGCGCGACGCCGGCCACAACCGCGTCCCGGCCCCGCCGCACATGATCAGAGGAATGATTTTGTGTGCCATCGACGTCTCAAACCTTGTAATAGTCGCGATACCAGTTGACGAAACTGCGAATGCCGTCCTCGATGGAAATCTCCGGCGTGAAGCCGATGTCGCGCGTCAGGTCAGCGATCTCCGCGAAGGTCTCCGGCACGTCGCCCGGCTGCATCGGCAGCATATCCGTGACGGCGCGCCGGCCCAACTCCTTCTCGAGAAGCCCGACCACGTGCATCAGCTCCTCCGGATGGTGATGACCGACATTATAGATCTTCACCGGCGCGTTCCCTGCGGCCGGATCCGGTTCCGGAACCCGCTCGATCAGCCTTGATACTACACGCGTCACGTCGTCGATATGGGTGAAGTCACGGCGCATCCGGCCATGGTTAAAGAGCCTGATCGGCTTACCTTCGAGGATCGCCCGCGTAAACAGGAAGATCGCCATGTCGGGCCGGCCCCACGGCCCGTAAACGGTGAAGAACCGCAAGCCGGTGACCGGCAGGCGGTAAAGATGGCCGTAGGCATGCGCCATCAGCTCGTTGG
>NZ_JAFAVV010000939.1 GCF_019242285.1 Bradyrhizobium sp. | reverse complement strand
GTCCTTCATTGCCAGGTGTGCGGGCGGGAGCATTCCCAACCAATCCACGGCAGCACAATTCGGTCTGACTCCAAGGCGTAACCGCGTCTCCATCGTGCGGTCGCGCCGAAGAACTCAGGTCCGAGAACTATTTGAACGGGCTCCCGTCGCAGGGCGCCGTTTGGAGGGTGCTATGACCGAACGCATCAGGGAATTCCTGCGCCACCGCCGCAGTGAGGGCCTCGACACCGAGCCGTGTCTGGTCGTCGATCTCGACGTGGTGCGCGACAATTATCAGAGCTTTGCCAAGGCGCTGCCGGACAGCCGCGTGTTCTACGCGGTGAAGGCCAATCCGGCGCCGGAGGTGCTGTCGCTGCTCGCCTCGCTCGGCTCGTGCTTCGACACCGCGACGGTGGCGGAGATCGAGATGGCGCTGGCGGCTGGAGCTACGCCCGATCGCATCTCCTATGGCAACACCATCAAGAAGGAGCGCGACATCGCGCGCGCCTATGCGCTCGGCATCCGCCTGTTCGCGGTCGACTGCGTCGCCGAGGTCGAGAAGATCGCGCGTGCCGCGCCGGGCTCGCGGGTGTTCTGCCGCATCCTCTATGACTGCGCCGGGGCCGAGTGGCCGTTGTCGCGCAAGTTCGGCTGCGACCCGGAGATGGCGGTCGACGTGCTCGACCTCGCCAAACGGCTGGGGCTCGAGCCCTGCGGCATCTCGTTCCATGTCGGCTCGCAGCAGCGCAAGGTGAAGGCGTGGGACCGTGCGCTCGCGATGGTCTCGCAGGTGTTCCGCGACTGCGCCGAGCGCGGCATGAACCTGTCCATGGTCAACATGGGCGGCGGCTTCCCGACCAAGTACCTGAAGGACGTGCCGCCGGTGGTGCAGTACGGCCGCTCGATCTTCCGTGCGCTGCGCAAGCATTTCGGCAACCAGATCCCGGAGACCATCATCGAGCCGGGACGCGGCATGGTTGGCAATGCCGGCGTCATCGAGTCCGAAGTCGTCCTGATCTCCAGGAAGAGCGACGAGGACGAGGTGCGCTGGGTCTATCTCGACATCGGCAAGTTCGGCGGTCTCGCCGAGACCATGGACGAGTCGATCCGCTACGCGATCCGCACCCCGCATGACGGGGCGGAGATGACGCCGTGCGTGCTCGCAGGCCCGACTTGCGACTCCGCCGACGTGCTGTACGAGAAGTTGCCTTATCCGCTGCCGGTGACGCTCGAGATCGGCGACAAGATACTGATCGAGGGGACCGGGGCCTATACCTCGACCTACTCGTCGGTGGCCTTCAACGGCATTCCGCCGCTGAGAACCTACCACATCTGATCGACGCCTCTTTGCCCGAGGCCGATGAATCGGGGAGCCGGCCAGCCGGCTCCCTCCCTGACATCTCGAATTCTGACAACGCTTGACCGCGGGCCTCGGCGTGCGGGTTCAAGCAGGGACTGACGTGCCATGACCGCTCTTCGGAAGCCACCGGCCGCCCTCACCTCGCATGCCGCTCCGTTCGTGATCCGTGCGGAGCGTGCACCCGACGTCACCGCCCGTGAAGCGCTGCTCGATGCCTGCTTTGGCGAGAACCGCCATGGCCGCACCTGCCAGCGCCTGCGCGACGGACGCGCCCCCGCCGCCGGCCTCGCGCTGGCCGCGGTGCGCAAGGGCAAGCTCGTGGGAACCGTGCGGCTGTGGCACGTCAGCGCCGGAGGCAGGCCCGCTCTGGTCCTCGGACCGCTCGCGGTCGATCCTGCCTGCCGCGAGCTCGGGATCGGCGCCGCGCTGATGTATCAAGCGCTGGCCGCCGCCCGGGCGCGCGGGCATGCCGCCGTGATCCTGCTCGGCGATGCGCCCTATTATGCCCGCTTCGGCTTCTCGGCGGCGAAGGCCGGCGAATTGATGCTGCCCGGACCGTTCGAGCGCGAGCGCCTGCTCGGCCTCGAGTTGGCCCAAGGCGCCCTTGACGGCGCCTGGGGTATGATCGTCCCGACCGGCGCGGCCTTGCCTGAAATCCGCGCCAGGCGCTCACGGAAGGCCGCGCGGCTCGTCGCTCACATGGCCTGATCGCCGCAGGTCGGCAGCCTGCGGGGTGACATCGCCGCCGCAGTGCGATAGCGAAGGCGCGCCCCGCCTGATCCCACGTCGCCCGGAGGCCAGCCCTGAGGCGTCAGATGCCACGCCGTTTTCTGGAGAACATTGATGAGCCCTTCCTCGCAGATCCACGCGAAGATTTCCGGCCCCATTGTGATGATCGGCTTCGGTTCGATCGGCAAGGGCACGCTGCCCCTGATCGAGCGGCATTTCGACTATGACAAGTCGCGCTTCGTCATCATCGATCCGCACGAGGACGGCGAGCTTGCGAAGCAGCACGGCGTCCGCTTCATCAAGCAGGCCGTGACGCGCGACAATTATCGCGAGCTGCTGGTGCCCCTGCTGACCGCCGGCGGCGGCCAGGGCTTCTGCGTCAACCTCTCGGTCGACACCTCTTCGGTCGACATCATGACAATGTGCCGCGAGATCGGCGCGCTCTATATCGACACCGTGGTCGAGCCGTGGGCGGGCTTCTATTTCGACAAGAGCGTCGGCTCGGACAAGCGCTCCAATTACGCGCTGCGCGAGACCCTGCTGGAGGCGCGGCGCAAGATGCCTGGCGGCACCACCGCGGTCTCCACCTGCGGCGCCAACCCCGGCATGGTGTCGTGGTTCGTCAAACAGGCGCTGCTCGACATCGCCCGCGACACGAACACCGCGTTCAACGAGCCGAAGAGCCGCGAGGGCTGGGGAGAGCTCGCCCACAAGCTCGGCGTCAAGGGCATCCACATCGCCGAGCGCGACACCCAGCGCTCCAGGAAGCCCAAGCCGATGAACGTGTTCGTCAACACCTGGTCGGTGGAAGGTTTCGTCTCCGAGGGCATGCAGCCGGCCGAGCTCGGCTGGGGCACCCACGAGACATGGATGCCGGAGAACGGCCGTACTCATCCCGATGGCTGCGGCGCCGCGATCTACCTGGCGCAACCCGGCGCCAACACCCGTGTGCGCTCCTGGTGCCCGACGCCCGGCGCGCAATACGGTTTCCTCGTCACCCATAATGAGTCGATCTCCATCGCCGACTATTTCACCGTGCGCGACGGCAATAAGGTCGTGTACCGCCCGACCTGCCACTACGCCTACCATCCAGCCAACGACGCCGTGCTGTCACTGCACGAGATGTTCGGCGCCACCGGGCGGATGCAGCCCTCCTGGCACATCCTGGACGAGAACGAGATCGTCGACGGCATCGACGAACTCGGCGTGCTGGTCTACGGCCACGCCAGGAACGCCTATTGGTTTGGCTCGCAGCTCTCGATCGAGGAGACGCGCAAGCTCGCGCCCTACCAGAACGCGACCGGCCTGCAGGTGTCCTCCGCCGTGCTCGCCGGCATGGTCTGGGCGCTGGAAAATCCGACCGAGGGCATCGTCGAGGCCGACGAGATGGACTTCCGCTGCTGCCTGGAAATCCAGATGCCCTATCTCGGCCCGGTGAAAGGTTTTTACACGGACTGGACGCCGCTGACCGACCGGCCGGGATTGTTTCCGGAAGACATCGATACGAGCGACCCGTGGCAGTTCCGGAATGTGCTGGTACGGTGACCTAACGCTCCTCGGCGCCTATTACCTCAAACTCCGCTGTCATCGTCCGGCTTGACCGGGCGATCCAGTACGCCGCGGCCTATCGGCCCAAGCACTGCCGCCTCCGGGATGCTGGATGCCCGCTTCGCGAGCATGACAGCGGTGGTGATGGCCACGGTGCGTCATTTGGCGAGATAGTCGAACGCCACTTTCCCTAGCCCCAGCGTCAAATCGGCCTTGAAGTGCAGCGCCGATATCACCTCGCGAACGGGGAGACGGGCGACGTCGCAGAGTGCGTGGGGAAACAGGCCAAGCGCGGCGGGGCCGGTCCAGGCCTCCTTGAGCGTGATGTCCTCGAGGTGGAAGCGCACCAGTTCGCAGATACGGGCGCCACCGTCGACATCGGGGATGATCTTGAGAATGAAATTCGGCGCCTTCATCCCTTTCAGCACCGTGTCGAGGTCCATAGCGCGGTGCTTGTAGCCCATGGTGGCGGATACGCAGAGCACCGAGCCGTAATGCAGCGTGCCGACCAGCACGTCGCTCTCGACCTCGATCTTCGGCCGCGCCAGCTTCTTCGGGAAACCCCAGAGCTCGCGGCCGCCGGCGATCGGGCCTTCGTCATCCAGATACATCGCGTGCGTATAGGCGCCCTCCTCGCCCTTGAAGCGCACGGGGATCACCTGTCCGGTCTCGGTGTAGTCGCCGAAGCCGGTGGAATCAGGCATCCGGATGAACTCGTATTTCACCACCGGCTCAGCGACTTCCAGCGGCTCCGGCACGACGGCCGCCAGCGCCTCCGGATCGGTCCGATAGGTGATGACGAAATATTCGCGGTTGAAGAAACGATAGGGTCCCGGCGGAAACGATGGGCTGGTCAGCGGCATCGAATAGGCGGTGCGCCTGATGTCCTCTATCTTCATGGAGTCCTCGCGTTTCACCCCTGCTGTCGCCGAATATGGCGCCACAGGCTCGGACAGGCGAGGCCGTAAATTCGGCAGCGGCTCACATCGGTGTCAGATGCCGTCATGGCACCGTCACACCGCGGCGGCTACGTGAGCGACTACCTGGGCGCGCTGTTATCCTTGATCGGAGGCGCCATCTTCTCGGCCGGCGCGGGCGGCAGCGCAGCCTTGGCGCCTTCCTTCTGCGCCTCCGGATCGGGACGCGCCGGTTCGGGCGCGGGCGTGGTCGGGCGCGTGCCGCCGGGTTTCGACTCGGCTGGCGCCTTGCTGTCGGACGGCGGCGACACCTGCGTCGGCGGCGTGGCCTGCGCCACTTCCAGGCGATCCTCGCCCCTGATCTGCGCGAGCGAGACGCCGGACATCAGGAGCCCAGCCACCATCAGGAGCACGGCCACTCCCATTTCCAGCCCCGGCAGGCCCTTACGCTCGTCAGCTGACATTGCGTCGTATCCCCAAGGTTTATTGCCCGGGTGTCAACGAACAGTGCCGCGCCGGGTTCCGGCAATGATGGCAGGAAAGGGGAACCAGCGCCTCAAAGGGCCAGCAGGCCGGCGTCGCCCTGCTCGTCCGCGAAAGCGAGCCGGCTGCCGTCGGCGTTCCAGGCCAGGGCCGCGACCGGCGGGTTGCCGTTTCGCCGCACCAGGAGTTCGCCGCCGTCCTCCATACGCACCATCAGGATGGTGCCGTCCTCGTAACCGGCCGCGAGGATGTCCTGCTTCGGATGGCAGGCCACGACGGTGGCGCGCACCGGCAGCGGCGCCAGCATCGCCGGCTCCTTGCCCATCGGCCCGTCCTTGCTGGCGAACGGCCATGCGATCACGCTGTCGGCACCGGAGGTCGCCAGGAACTTGCCGCCCGCGCTCCAGGCCATCGAGCGGACCCGGCCGGGATAGCCGGACATGCGCATGTGGCGGCTGTCGGCGAGCCGCCAGCCATGCAGCGCCGGCTCGTGCATCGCGGTGACCAGGAAGCGGTTGTCGGGGCTGAAGGTGACGCCGAGTTGCGAGCCGGCCCAGGTGAGCGACTCCGGCGTCCCCGTCATGTTGGGAAACCACAGGGTGGCGCCATTGTAATGCGCGATCGCGAGCCGCAGGCCCTTCGGCGCGAAGGCCAGCCCGCCGACGGTCGAGGGCACCTCGAGCGATTTTTCCTCGCCCTTGCCGCTCCTGACGAAGGCGGTCTTGCCTGCCGACCAGGCGAAGGCGCCATCGCCATGCAGCGCCACGCAGTCGATCCAGCGCCGCTTGGCGTCGGTCGCGAGCACCGCGACCTCGCCCTCGGCATCGACCGCGACGACCTTGCCGTCGTCACCGCCGGAGACGACGCGCTTGCCGTCCGACACCGCGCAGAGGATGCCGCCGCCATGGGTGGCAACGCGGCCGATCTCGCCCGCCTTATCGACGAAGGCAACGCTCTCCTCGGCGCCGACGAAGACCGCGTTATCTCGCAGAAAATGCACCGAGCTCACTGGCGCGCCGAGCGACACCGGCGTGACCCGATCGGTGATGGAAGCGATGGAGGCCTGTCCGCCGCCTGGTCCGGCTTGTGACATCACGTGACGATGCAGCGCTCGAAACCGTCGCGGATCATCTGCTCCGGCAATTCGCGACCGATGAACACGAGCCGGCTCTCGCGCGGCTCACCCTCTTTCCATTTCCGCTGGTGGTCGCCCTCCAGCATCATGTGCACGCCCTGGAACACGTACCGGTCGTCGTCGCCCTGGAACGCCAGGATACCCTTGGAGCGCAGGATCTTCTGGCCCTCCTCCGCGACCAGCCGCTGCAGCCAGGGCATGAACCGGGTGGGATCGAGCGGCTTGTCGGTCCTGAGCGACAGCGAGTGCATGTCCTCGTCGTGATAGTGCTTCAGGCCATGGCCGTGATCATGATGGTGGTGATCATGGCCGTGATGGTGGTGATGATCATGATCATGGTCATGGTCGTGATCGTGCTCGTCGCCGGCATCGAGGAAATCCGGCTCGATCTCCAGGATGCGGTCGAGATCGAAGGCGCCACGCTCCAGCACATCGTTCAGACCCACCCGGCAGCGCTCGGTGCGATGCAGCTTGGCATAGGGATTGATGCCGCGGATGCGCGCCTCGACCTCGGCGAGTTCCGGCTTCGACACCAGGTCGGTCTTGTTCAGCACGATGACGTCGGCAAAGGCGATCTGGTTCTTGGCTTCCGGCGCATCCTTCAGGCGATCGGACAGCCATTTGGCATCGGCCACCGTCACCACCGCGTCGAGCCGCGCGTTCTTCTGCACGTCCTCGTCGACGAAGAAGGTCTGCGCCACCGGCGCCGGATCGGCAAGGCCCGTGGTCTCGACGATGATGGCGTCGAACTTGCCCTTGCGCTTCATCAGGCCGTCGAGGATGCGCACGAGGTCGCCGCGCACGGTACAGCAGACGCACCCATTGTTCATCTCGAACACTTCCTCGTCGGCACCGATGATGAGGTCGTTGTCGATCCCGATCTCGCCGAATTCGTTGACGATGACGGCGTATTTCTTGCCGTGGTTCTCCGACAGGATGCGGTTCAACAGTGTGGTCTTGCCGGCGCCGAGATAGCCGGTCAGCACGGTGACTGGAATTTTGGAAGCTTCAGCCATGATCACTCCGAAAATCGGGCAGCAAGCAGCGGCGGGGTGGCCCCCGCCCTCATCCCGAAAGCGCGCTGCCCAGCGCCCTTATATTGTGCCTGACGAGGTCAATGTAAGTGGGGACCGCCCCCTTTTCACCGGTCAGGCTATCCGAATAGAGGGTGCCGCCGACCTTGGCGCCAGTCTCCGCTGCCATCCTGTCGATCAGCCGCGGATCGCTCAAGTTCTCGAGGAACAGCGCCGGTATTCGCGCGGCCCTGATCTCTCCGATGATGGCCGCGACGTCGCGCGCGGACGGCTCGGTGTCGGTCGAGACTCCCTGCGGTGCGATGAAGGCGATGCCGTAGGCGGCGGCGAAATAGCCGAATGCCCGGTGGGTCGAGATCACCTTGCGCCGCTCGGGTGGAATGTTGGCGACCGCGGCTCGCACCTCGGCATCGAGCGCATCGAGCCGGGCCAGATAGGCTTCGGCATTTTTCCGAAAAGTATCGGCGTCAACAGCGTCCGCCGCCAGCAGCGCATCGCGGATATTGGCGACGTAGATTTTCGCATTGGCGACCGATTGCCAGGCGTGGGGGTCGGTCTCGCTATCCGACTTCAGCGGTTCGATCCCGCCGCTGGCGATGATGGTCGCCGCCTTGCTGCCGGAGGACTGCACCAGCCGCGGCAACCAGCCTTCGAGGCCGAGGCCGTTCACGACGATGAGCCCGGCCGACGCGATCTTGCGCGCGTCGGCGGGCGTCGGCGTATAGACGTGGACGTCGCCGTTCGGGCCGACCAGGGTCGTCACATCGACCTTGTCGCCGCCGACATTCTTCACGAAATCGGCGAGGATCGAGAAGCTCGCGACCACCTTCAGTCGCTCGTCTGCGCGAAGCGGGCCTGACGCCACCGCCACGACCAACGCGGCAAGCCATAACCGCCGCATCGCTCACGCCTCGAGGTGGCGGCCGGGAAACAACTGCCGCACCAGGCCGCTATGGCGTCCGAACAGGACGGAAGCTGCGTAGAGCAGCGCCGCCACCAGGATGATCGCCGGACCCGACGGCACCTTGGTCTGGAACGACCATACGAGGCCGGCATAGCCGGAAACGATCGCACTCGAGACCGCGATGCAGATCATCGGCGTGATGTCGCGCGACCAGAACCGCGCGATGCCGGCTGGCAGGATCATCAGGCCGACCGCGAGCAGGGTGCCGAGCGCCTGGAAACCGCTGACGAGGTTGATCACGACCAGCGCCAAGAAAGCGAAATGCGCCGGCGCGCCGGCCCGGCTGACGGTGCGCAGGAACAGGGGATCGACGCTCTCGATCACCAGCGGCCGGTAGATCACGGCGAGCGCCAGCAAGGTCAGCGTGGCGTTGAACGCGACCAGCAACAGTGTCTGATCGTCCATCGCCAGGATGTTGCCGAACAGCACGTGCAGCAGGTCGATATTGGTGCCCTTGATGGAGACGATGGCAACCCCGAGCGCGAGCGAGGTGAGATAGAAGGCCGCCAGAGACGCATCCTCCTTCAGCCCGGTCGATCGCGCGACGAGGCCCGCCAGCAGCGCGACCGCGAAGCCTGCGACGAGGCCGCCGGTCGCCATCGCGAACAGATTGAGCCCGGACAAGAGGAAGCCGATCGCGGCCCCCGGCAGGATCGCGTGCGCCATGGCGTCGCCGACCAGGCTCATCCGCCGCAGCATCAGGAACACGCCGATCGGCGCGCCGCCGAGCGACAGCGCGATGATTGCAGCCAGCGCGCGGCGCATGAACTCGAACTCGAAAAAGGGCGCGATCAGCGCGTCGAAAATCATGGCGTCAGGCCGCCCGCTGCGGCCGCTCATCCGCGACGCAGGCCGCGGCATCGTCGTCGAAAGCCTCGCACATCCGCCGGGCCTCCTGCAGGTTCTCCGCCGTCAGCACGTCCGCGGTCGCGCCCCAGGCCACCGGTTCGCGTGCCAGCAGCAGCGTCTGTGGAAAATGCGCGCGCACCAGCTCCATGTCGTGCAATGCCGCGAGCACCGTCCGGCCCTCCGCATGCCAGCGTTTCACCAGCACGAGCAGGTCGGCCGCCGTCTTGGCGTCGATGGCGTTGAACGGCTCGTCCAGCACGATCAGCCGCGCATTCTGCAGCAGCACGCGCGCGAACAGCATGCGCTGCATCTGCCCGCCGGAGAGCGTGCCGATGCCGCGATTCTCGAAGCCGGTCAGGCCCACGGCGGCGATCGCCTGCGCGATCTTCTCCCGCGCAGGCCTGCCAATGCCGCCGAACAGGCCGGTCTGCCGCCACAGGCCGGTGCCGACGAGATCGAACACCGAAATCGGAAAGCTGCGGTCGATGTCGGCAGTCTGCGGCAGATAGGCGATGTCGCGGACGTCGAGGCCGCCGCGGGAGATCACGCCCGACAACGGCTTGAGGATGCCGAGGATGCCGCGAAACAGCGTCGACTTGCCGGCGCCGTTCGGGCCCACTACCGCGAGCAGCGCGCCGGACGCGACCTCGCCCGAGAGATGATGCACCGCCGGGTGCCGGTCATAGCCGAGCGTGACATCGGAAAACTGCAGTTGTGGGACCATGGCTAGCGCATCGCCGCAAGCACGATCGCCCACAGGGCGGCACTGACCGCAACCGCCGCGGCGAGCCGGGACAGAACCGGCATCCGCAGGATCGACCATGGCGCAATTTGAGCGGGATGTGGCACATCCGGCCCGTGCGGATG
>NZ_JAFAVV010000809.1 GCF_019242285.1 Bradyrhizobium sp. | reverse complement strand
GGTCAGCGCCCGCTCGGCCTGGCGCAGCGCCTCCGTCCTGGCCGCGAACTCCTCCTCGGTGGCGCGGAGCTGGTCCTTGACCGCCTTCTCGCGCGCCTCGAGCGCGAAGATCGCGGCGTTCTTCTCGCCGAGCTCGATCTTCATGCGATTGATCGCATCGGTCTTCTTGCCGAGTTCGGCGAGCTGGCTCGTGGTGCGGTTCTTGAGCTGCTCGACGTTCATCTCCAGCCGCCGCGCCGACATGGCGAATTCGGCGCGAAGCTGATCCTTGTCGGCCTGGATCTCGGCCATCGACAGCGGGGTTGCCGCCTCCATCCGGCGCGTCGTCAGCCGCACCGCGCGGTTGTGCACCAGCGGCACGATCATCAGCCCGCACAGCATCGAGAGCAGAAAACCGATCGCCAGATACATGATCGGCTCGATCATGGCGCACTACTCCCCGGAAGCTTCGGCGCATGTCTCCGTACCGATACGGAGAAATCGGCATTTACGGAAAAGTCATGCGCAAATTAAGTGGAAATTCACCATGCCACGGCGGCAGGGCAGAACACCAGCCCGTTGCGGCATTAACGTTGATCGCCAACCGGAAGTCGCACGAAGCCGCGCGTCGATCAGAACGGGTTCCAGGTCGCGTTCGGCGTATATTTGAGATAGCCGATGTTGGCGCCGAGCCTGAGCCCGATGCCGGAGCGGATCGGCACCAGCACGATGTTGTTGGCGGTGAGCGCGGTCATGCCGAAGCCGCCGACGATATAGGCCGAGCCGTCGATGCCGACGAAACGCTGGTAGATCGCGGCGGTGGCCGGCAGGTTGTAGACCAGCGTCATCGTTCGTGCGCCGTCGCCGCCCCAGTCGAAGCCGACCGAGGGTCCCTGCCAATAGACCCGCAGGTCGCCGGCGTTCTTGGTATAGAGCGTGCCCTCGCCATAGCGCAGCCCGGCGACGAAGGCGCCCGAACCTTCCTCGCCCAGCACGTAGCCGTTCGGCAGGCCCCATTGGCTGACCGCGCGCTCGATGACCGAGGCGAGCCCGCGCGACACGTTGCCGAAGAAGCGGTGGCCTGCGGAAACCAGTTCGTCCGGCGCGTAGTAGTCCGGTCCCGGATCCCGCCGCGGCGGCGGCAGGTTCGGCGGCGGCTGGTAGCCCGGCTGGACGTAAGGCGGGGCCGGCGGTGGTGGCGGCGGATAGGGCGGCGCTTGCTGAACCGGGGGTGGATAGGGCGGCACCTGCTGCGCCGTGGCGGGCGCCATCCAGCATGTCAGCGCCGCGAGCGCCGTCGCGGCAATGCTGAAAGCGATTTTCATGAAGAACCCCTGGATATCTTAATACTGGCCGCCGCCTTAACCTGACGCCAACGAGCAGGGCTCTAGCTTCCGCGTCCAGTGTCCCCGATTCGATCTTATCCGCACCAACTATGACCGTACAACGGCAAGAACGTCGCCGACGTCATGGAATCGCCGTGATCGTGCTAGTGGCGCTGCTTGCCACAGTCGGACTTGGCCGGACTGCGCAGGCCGCGACCACGGAGCGGATCGTCGTCAATCGCTTCAGCGGCCTTGCCATCGATGGCTACGATCCGATCGGCTATTTCATCGATCGCGTTCCGGTCAAGGGATTGCCGGAATTCGAGGCTTGGCAGGGCGGCGCGGTCTGGCGCTTCCACAATGAGGGCAACCGGGCCGACTTCCTCGCCCATCCGGAGGTCTACGGTCCCCAATTCGGCGGATATGACCCGGTCGACGTCGCGCGCGGGGTCACCGTCGCCGGCAATCCCTTGCTCTGGGTGATCGCCGGCGAGCGGCTCTATCTGTTCGATCTCGAAGCTCACCGGGATGCCTTTGCGGCCGAGCCGGAGCGCTTTCTGCCCGAGGCGAACGAGCGCTGGCCGGCCCTTCTGGACACGCTGGCTCAGTAGGCCGGCATCACCGCCGCCGGATCGCCCCAGGCGATGAAGCTCGGCACGATGTAGCGGCCATGCTCCGCATCACGCATCTGGCCGAAGCGGAGCGGCGCGCCGCCGGCGCTGGTGACGAGCCCGCCGGCGGCCGTCACCACCGCCGCACCGGCCGCGATGTCCCATTCCGAGGTCGGCGCCAGCCGCGGATAGATGTCGGCCTTGCCCTCGGCCAGGAGGCCGAATTTGAGCGCCGAGCCGAGCTTCTCCCGGATCGCGCCGGGGCGTCGGTCGATGAAGGCCTCGGTCCGGGCATCGCCATGCGAGCGGCTGACGGCGGCGACCCAGGGTTCGCCATGGGCTGGGGCCGGGCGGCGGGTATGGATCGGTGCGCGGGCGCCCGACTCGAGTGTCAGCCGCTCGGCACCACGGCCGGCCAGTCCGCGCCACAGGCACCCGAGCGCGGGCGCAGCGACGATGCCGAGCAGCGGCATCCCATTCGTCACCAGCGCCAGGTTGACGGTGAACTCGGCACGGCCGGCGACGAACTCCTTGGTGCCGTCGAGGGGATCGATCAGAAAGAAGCTGCCGCGGCCGGCCGGCGTGAACTGGTCGGCGCGCTCCTCCGACAACGCCGGGATGTCGGGGATGAGCCGCGCCAAACCGTCGCCGATGATCCGGTCGGCGGCGAGATCGGCCTCCGTGACCGGCGAGCCGTCGATCTTGCCCTCGATCTTCATCGCGCCGCGGTTGACGCCGAGGATGGCGGCGCCGGCCCGCACCACCAATTCCGTCAGCGGAGCGATCAGCGCGACCAGGTCATCGCTGCCGAGCGAGCGCGGTTCATGCATGAGCCGATCCCGCGATCAAGTCGCCTCTCCTCGCCGCATGCCATGAGGAAGTCTCATTACCGGGGCTCCTTGCTCTTGTTCGCGAATCGCCGCCAATGGTGGCGGTTCGAGCCAGCGCGGTGTATCAAGCCCGAGGGCTTGCGTGATTCGCGTCGTTCGCCGCGCAAGATACGTCGCGTGTTTCCAGGAATATTCCATGTCTGGCCCCCCGTCATCAGGTTCCATTCCCGACAAGCTCGAGCTC
This sequence comes from Bradyrhizobium sp., assembly GCF_019242285.1. GTDB lineage: Bacteria > Pseudomonadota > Alphaproteobacteria > Rhizobiales > Xanthobacteraceae > Bradyrhizobium. The sequence continues at coordinate 937 of NZ_JAFAVV010000809.1, read as the reverse complement.
GCGGCGCTGTTGTGCTCGCGGGTCTGCCACGATCTGATCAGCCCGGTCGGTGCCATCGTCAACGGGCTGGAGGTCCTGGACGACAATCCGAAGCCGGAAGATCGCGACTTCGCCCTCGATCTGATCCGCAAGAGCGCGAAGACCGCATCAGCCCGGTTGCAGTTCTGCCGGCTGGCGTTCGGAGCCGCGGGATCGGCGGGGGCGCAGATCGACCTCGGTGACGCGCAGTCGACGGCGCGGGGCCATCTCGAGGACGGCAAGCTCACGATCGCCTGGAATTTGCCGCGCCTGTTGTTGCCGAAGAACAGGGTCAAGCTGCTGCTGAACATGCTGATCATCGCGCAGCAGACGATCCCGCGCGGCGGCACGCTGACGGTCGATCCGATCGGCGAGGGCGAGACGATGGGCTTCCGGCTCACCTCGAACGGATTGAATGCCCGGGTGCCGCAGGCCATCGCCAGCCTCCTGGACGAGGGCCACGCGCCCGATGCGCATGCCGTGCAGCCCTATTATACGCGGCTGCTCGCGGAGGCCTCGGGCCTGAGGATCTCGCTCGTGGCCGAAGGCCAGGCCGTGGTGATGACCGCTTCGTAAACGTCCCGCTAACGAACAAGGTTAAGCAAAGGTTTAGGACAGCCGCCAGGTCTCCATTCGGCCGCCTTATCTCTTTGTTGAGGCCATTCGTTTGCCGTTACTCAACCAATATTAAACGGTTTGCATAGAAGCTGGCCGCACCCAAAAGGCGCGACGCGTTCGCGCGCCGCTGTGTGCGAAGGCCGGTTTCATGGATGACTTGTTGCGGGAGTTTCTGACGGAGACCAGCGAAAGCCTGGACACCGTCGACAATCAGTTGGTGCGGTTCGAGCAGGAGCCGAACAACGCCAAGATTCTGGATAACATCTTCCGCCTGGTCCACACCATCAAGGGCACCTGCGGC
>NZ_JAFAVV010000778.1 GCF_019242285.1 Bradyrhizobium sp. | reverse complement strand
ACATGGTGCCGCTGGTGCCGTGCCGGGCGAAGATCGCGTTGAGGCGGTCCGTATAGTCGGCGAGATGCTGCAGCGGCACCGCGCAGTCCTCGACGAACGACACCGGCTTGCCGGCCTCCTTCATCGACATCATCACGTTGAGCCCGGCGGCGCGGAAATCCGCCACCGCGCTCTGCAGGGCGGGCTCAACAATCTCGACCACGCCGCCCCATTTGCGCACCGGCTTGTCCCAGCCGAAGCCGAGATCGGCCATCAACTCCGAAAGCCGCTTCAGCCGCGCCAGGTTCTCCGCCTGGTCCTCCTCCGCGAATTCGACCACCAGCACCGCCGCCGGATCGTCCTTGATCGCGGCCGATATCACCGGCCTGAACATCGCGATGTCGCGGCCGAGCGAGATCATGGTGCGATCGACCAGCTCGACCGCGATCGGCTTCAGCTTGACCAGGTGCTGGGCCGCATCCATCGCCTCGTAGAAGCTGCCGAAATGGCAGACGCCGAGCACCTTGTTGCGGATCACGGGCCAGAGCTTCAGCTCAACCTGTGTGGTGAAGGCGAGCGTGCCCTCGGAGCCCACCAGGAGATGGGCCATGTTGTTGGCGGCGTTGCGCGGGGTCAGCGCATCGAGATTGTAGCCGCCGACCCGGCGCTGCACCTTCGGGAATTTGTCGGCGATCTCGGCCGCCTCGCGCTCGCCGAGCGCGAGCATGTCGCGGAACAGCGCGAGCCCGCCGTCGGGCGCGTTGACACGCGACAGATCGCGCGGCACCTCGCCGAAATGCAGCAGCGTGCCGTCGGCCAGCGCGGCCTCCATCGCAACCGTGTTGTCGCGCATGGTGCCATAGCGCAGCGATCGCCCGCCGCAGGAATTGTTGCCGGCCATGCCGCCGATGGTGGCGCGCGAGGCGGTGGAGACGTCGACCGGAAACCACAGCCCGTGCTTCTTCAGTTGCCGGTTGAGGTCGTCGAGCACGATGCCGGGCTCGACCACGCAGGTCGCCCTCTCGGCGTCGAGCGCGATCAGCCGGTTCAGGTATTTCGAGAAGTCGACGACGATGCCGTCATTGACGGTCTGGCCGCATTGCGAGGTGCCGCCGCCGCGCGGGGTGATGGTGCGGCCGTCGTCACGGGCGATGGCGAGCGCCCGCAGCGCCTCGTCGATCGTGTTGGGGATCACCACGCCGGCCGGTACGATCTGGTAGAACGAGGCATCGGTGGCGTAGCGGCCGCGACTGAACGGGTCGAACAGCACCTCGCCGGTGATTTCCCTGGCCAGCCGGGTCTGAAGCGGGGATGGGGTGCGGTCGGGCATGTTTGTCCGTAATCGGACTGGAGCTAAAATTCAATCTATTTGGTCGCGGTCCTGTCTTTGCATTCAACCAAATGGATATCTACTACTTAGCGCCACTTGGGATTATTGATGTGGCCGATGTCATATTCGCCCGCATCCCAGCCTCGGACGTGGACGCTCCCGTCGTCGAGCACTTCCATAACCTTGTTCGTCAGGTCATCGTTCATGGCGGCGAACGCCTCCAGCGCTTTCTCGAACAGCGCCGTCTGCTCCAATCTTGTGTCCTTGCGCGGCTCTGGAATCAGAATGACAAGACCTGGGTGAAGCTCAAACTTTGCGTGCTGCTTGAGGAAGTCCCGCCGGTTGACGGTAACGATGATGTAGTCGTTGTCGACGGCGAAGGGCACCAGATTCCAGTCCTGCCAGCCGCCCTTGCCGATGTGGGGGACGTAGGCGGCGTCGTAGCCGCGCGCCTTGGCGATGGCGACGAGATCGCTGGTCAGACATTCATCGATCAGAAAACGATCCATCAGGTGCGTGGCGCGAGCGCGTCGGTCGATTTCCAGTCGGGCCCATAGGTCGCTTTTGCCCAGCGCTCAACCGCATCGATGCCGTCGACAGGCAGGCTCGGGTAGTCCTTGAAGATATCCTCGGCGCGCGTACCAGATCTGAGATAGTTGAGAATGGTCCGGGCCAATATGCGCGTGCCCCGTACCACCGGCTCGCCGCTCATGACCGTCGGATCCTCTACCACTTCGGTTCTGGCCGACACAGTTCGCTTGGGAGCGGGCATTTCAATCTCCTTCGCAACTCATCCTCTGACCCATATCGTCCACGCGTCTTCAGGCGCAATTGTTAAACCGTCTCGGCGGCTTCCGCGAGATGCTCCACCGCCGCGGTCCGCTTGTTGCGCAGGTGCTGGAACAGGATGTCGGCGAGCTCGCTGCCGGCGCGGCGGCGCAGCGCATCCAAAATCGCCTCGTGCTCGCGCATGGCCTCGGCCCAGCGCTGACGCTGGCGGGCGAAGTTCGCGGAATAACGCACCCGGCGGATGCGGCCGGCGATGTTGGCATAGGCTGCACGGAGCGTCTCGTTGCGGGAGGCCGCGACGATGTGCTCGTGGATGCGCTGGTTGGCCTGGAAATAGTTCGGCATGTCGCGGCGCAGATAGTAGCCGTACATCTCGTAATGCAGCCGCTCGATCTCGGCGATCTCCGCGTCCGAGATATGTTCGCAGGCGAGGCGGCCGGCCAGGCTTTCCAGGCCACCCATCATGTCGAACAATTCGTCGAGGTCGCCCGGGCGGAGCTCGCGGACCCGCGCGCCACGGTTGGGCAAAAGCTCGATCAGCCCCTCGGCGGCCAGCACCTTCAGCGCCTCGCGGAG
>NZ_JAFAVV010000705.1 GCF_019242285.1 Bradyrhizobium sp. | reverse complement strand
TTGGCCGAGATGGTGCCGACCTGGGCGATCTCCTCGTTGGAGGTGACCTTCTTGGAGTTCTTCACCAGGTCGGCCACGACCGCCTCGACCGCGAGGTCGATGCCGCGCTTGAGATCCATCGGGTTCATGCCGGCGGCAACTGCCTTGGCGCCCTCGCGGACGATGGCGGCGGCGAGCACGGTCGCGGTGGTGGTGCCGTCGCCGGCCGCGTCAGCGGACTTGGAGGCGACCTCGCGCACCATCTGGGCGCCCATGTTCTCGAACTTGTCGTCGAGCTCGATCTCCTTGGCGACCGTCACACCGTCCTTGGTGATGCGGGGCGCGCCGAACGACTTGTCGAGAACGACGTTGCGGCCCTTCGGACCGAGCGTGACCTTGACGGCGTTGTTGAGGATGTCCACGCCGCGCAGGATGCGGTCGCGGGCCTCGACGCCGAATTTGACTTCTTTGGCTGACATAAATGATTTTCCCTGAGTTGATTCTATCCCCTCATCCTGAGGAGCGGACTTGTCCGCGTCTCGAAGGATGAGGCCGAACTGTCTCACCCTTCGAGACGCCGGCTCTGCCGGCTCCTCAGGGTGAGGGCTGGCTAAAGGCTTAGGCGGCCTTCTTCTTGGAGGCGGAGGCGTCGAGCACGCCCATGATGTCGCTCTCCTTCATGATCAACAGCTCCTGACCGTCGATCTTGACCTCGGTGCCCGACCACTTGCCGAACAGCACGCGGTCGCCGACCTGGACGTCGATCGGGATCAGCTTGCCGCTCTCGTCGCGGCCGCCGGGGCCGACGGCGATGACTTCACCCTGGGAGGGCTTCTCCTTGGCCGTGTCGGGAATGATGATGCCGCCAGCGGTCTTCTCTTCTGCGTCGATCCTCTTGACCACGACGCGGTCGTGAAGCGGACGGAATTTCATGCAGTCCTCCTAAGATCCTGGATTTGTTAGAGAGTTTTAGAGGTATTGGCAATCGATGCCGGCGAGTGCCAGCATACGCGCCGCTCACATAGTCCAGAGTTTTACGGGCGGCAAGGGCCTTTAGCAGAAAATTTGGCACTCGTTGCAAGCGCCTGCCAGAAAATCATTCGGCATCATTAACCGCGCCGATCGGGCCCCGGGCCGTATTAGCACGTGTGCTAAGTTGCTGCTAATGCAGGAAATTTCAACAGCACGTTAAACATTTAGGCTTGTCATGAATTGGCAGTGTGCGTCACATTTCTCTCATGTGAGCGCATCTTGACTTGATGGCTTACGGGCTTGGGCCATCGATCGAATATGCGCTCCTCTGGCAAGGAGGTTGGCATGGTGTCGAGGGTCGGCGTTGTTTCCGAGGACTTTCGGAAGCAGGTTCTGGGCTACGGTCTGACGACGGCGCAGATCCTCTACCGCATGCCGGATCATCCTGCGCTGCTCCAGACCTATGTCTGGCAGAACTACGACCTGTTTCCGAAATTCCCGGCGCTGCAGGATTTCCTGAAATTCTGGCAGGAGAAGCTCGAGGGCCCGCTGTTCTCGGTCACCGTGGCGCATTCCAAACTGATCAAGCCGGCCGAGCTGCGCGCCGTCGACGGCGTGTTCCGGCTGAATTGAATCGCGGTGCCGTAGGGTGGGCCAAGCGCAGCGTGCCCACCATTCTTAGAGCCACGCTGTGGAGGCAATGGTGGGCACGGCGCGTTCCGCGCCTTAGCCCACCCTGCGAAACCGGACCTGTGCTACGCTTTCCGTCCGAGGAAACGGAAGGAGAGCACCGATGGCCAAGAAGCTTACCAAGAAGCCGGCGTCGCGGTCCGCGAGCAAGACCGCCACGCAGAAGAAATCGCCGCCGCGAAAGACCACCGCCAAGTCGAGCGTACGCCGGAAACCTGCAGGCGGGGCCCGCGCGGCCGCGCCGAAGAAGCCGCCCAGACCGCCGCAGCGCATCGCCGTCAGCCATCACCGCGAGGAGGATTTCAAGGCCGATGGCTTGCGCGCCTATGCGCACTACCGCGACCTCGGCATCGCCGACGCCAGCAACGGCGTGGCGCGGGCGCATGTGATCCGCCTCCTGCCGCCGTGCAATCCGGAGGAGGTGTCGAAACTGCATTGCCACGACGTCGACTTCCAGATGGTCTATGTGCTCAAGGGCTGGGTGAAGACCTACATGGAAGGTGAGGGCGAGACGGTGATGCGGGAGGGCAGCGCCTGGACCCAGCCGCCGAAGGTCAGGCACATGATCCTCGACTATTCCGACGACGTCGAACTGCTCGAGGTGATCCTGCCGGCGGATTTCAAGACCGTCGAGCTGACGGCGTAGGGCACACTGTCATTCCGGGCGCGCCACCCGGTCCGCGCAAAGCGAGGCCGGAGCTTGTGCCGCGAGATTCCGGGCACGCGACTTTCGTCGCGCCCCGGAATGACCGGCTATGTGATCACCCCCACGATCGCGCCCATCAGGCAGGTCGACAGCGTCCCGGAGACGATCGACTTCACGCCGAGCGCGTTGATCTCGTCGCGCCGCTCCGGCGCCATGGTGCCGAGCCCGGCGATCATGATGCCGAGGCTGCCGAAATTGGCGAAGCCGCACATCGCATAGAGCATGATCAGCTTCGAGCGCGGATCGAGCGCGTCCGGGGCGAGCTTCGACAGGTCGACATAGGCGATCAGCTCGTTGAGCACCGTCTTGGTGCCCATCAGGCTGCCGCCGGTCACCGCCTGATCCCAGGGCAGGCCCATCAGCCAGCACACCGGCGCCATCGCGATGCCGAGGATCCGCTGCAGCGAGATCGCGGCGCCGCCGATCGGCGGCAACAGCGAGAGCATCGCATTGGCGAGATGGACCAGCGCCACCAGCACGATCAGCATCGCGACGATGTTGAGCAGCAATTCGAGCCCGGCGCTGGTGCCCTTGACGATGGCGTCCATGGTGGAGGACGCCTGCAGCTTGGGATCCTCGCCGAGCGCGCCGCCGGTCAGTCGGTCAGAGGTCTCGGGCACCATGATCAGGCTGACCAGGATCGCCGCCGGCGCGCCGAGCACGGAGGCGATGACGAAATGCGCCGCCGCATCCGGAATGAGGGGCGCAAGAAGTGTGGCGTAGAGCACGAGCACGGTGCCGGCGATGCCGGCCATGCCGCCGGTCATCACCAGGAACAATTCGCTGCGCGTCATCTTCGAAAGATACGGCCGCACGAACAGCGGCGCCTCGACCATGCCGAGGAAGATGTTGGCGGCCGTCGACAGGCCGACCGCGCCGCCGACGCCGAGCGTGCGCTCGAGCACCCAGGCCATGCCGCGCACGATGGGCGGCAGCACGCGCCAATAGAACAAGAGCGTCGTCAGCACGCTCATGACAAGCACGATCGGCAGCGCCTGGAACGCCAGGATGAAATCGGCGCCGGGCACCTTCAGCTCGAAGG
>NZ_JAFAVV010000214.1 GCF_019242285.1 Bradyrhizobium sp. | reverse complement strand
AAGGTCGTGGTCTTGCCGCATCCGGATGGACCGAGAATGACGAAGAACGATCCGTGATCCACCGTGAGGTCTATTCCCTTCACGGCGGCAAACGTTCCGAACGTCTTGGCAACGGATTCGAGCCTGATCTCGGCCATGGCGCTAATCCGGAAAGTGGCTGACGATCACGAAACCCAGCGTGCCCACCAGGATCGTAACGAAGGAATAGCTGTACAAGTCCAGCGAGAGCGGCTGCATCAGCATCACGACACCGAGCCCGATCAGTGTCATGGCGACGGTTTCGCACGGGCCGCGGCGCAGCCAGCGTGGAAATTGCAGCACTCGCCCGACCTGCCCGCTCATTTGCGCACCGCCCCGAAGGTGATGCCGCGCAGCAGATGGCGGCGCAGCAGAATGGTGAAGAGCAGGATCGGCAGGAAGAACAGGGTCGTCGCGGCGGCGACGGCCGGCCAATCCTGGCCGCCCTCGCCGATGATGAAAGGAATGAAAGGCGGCATGGTCTGAGCGTCGCCGCTGGTCAACAGCACTGCGAACGCATATTCGTTCCAGGCAAAGATCAGGCAGAAGATTGCAGTCGCGGCGATCCCGGTCGTGGCCTGCGGCAGCACCACCTTGAAGAAGGCCTGCAGACGGGTATAGCCGTCGACCATTGCGGCCTCCTCATATTCGCGCGGGATCTCGTCCATGAATCCCTTCAACAGCCACACCGCGAGCGAGACGTTGACGGCGGTATAGAGCAGGATCATGCCGAGCTTGGTGTCGGTCAGCCCGAGATTGCGGAACATCAGATAGATCGGGATCGCGACCGCGATCGGCGGCATCATCCGGGTCGAGAGGATGAAGAACAGCAGATCGTCGGCGAGCGGCACGCGGAAGCGTGAGAACGCATAGGCTGCGATCGTGCCGAGGCACACCGCAAGGAAGGTCGAGCCGAAGCCGATCACCATCGAGTTGACGAAGCGCGGCACCACCTTCGAAGGGCCGGCGATCACCATGTTGCGCGAACGCACCAGCCGCTCGTACCAGGTTTGCGGTGCCGGCAGACTCGCCAGGAAGTCCGGCGTCTGCCGCGTGCGCGTCGTGAACAGGTTGACATAGCCCTCGAGCGACGGCTCGGAGATGATTTTCGGCGGGTAGGAGATCGCGTCCGTCGGAGTCTTGAAGCCGGTCAGGAAAATCCATGCCAGCGGCAGAATCGTGACGATCGCATAAGCCGAGACGATGATGGCGCCGATCGTCTTGGACAGCGACGACGGCTCGGCCACGGAATGGGCGGTGACGGTGCTCATCGTTGCTTCACCCGATCAAGCGCACGGACGTAGATATTGGCGGCGCCGAACACCGTGACGAACAGGATGATCGCCAGCGCCGACGAATGTCCGGTACGCCATTTCTCGAAGGCCTCGCGTTTCAGGGTGATGGAGGCCACTTCCGTGGTCGAGCCAGGGCCGCCCGAGGTCAGCAGATTGACCATGTCGAACATCTTGAAGTTCTCGATGGCACGGAACAGGATCGCGAGAATCAGAAACGGCATCACCATCGGCAGCGTGATCGACCAGAACTGGCGCCAGGGCGAGGCGCGATCGACCTCGGTGGCCTCGTAGATGTAGTCGGGGATGGAACGCAGACCGGCGAGGCAGATCAGCATCACATAGGGCGTCCACATCCAGGTATCGACCATGATGATGGACCAGGGCGCCAGCGCCACGTCGCCGATCATCTGGAACGAAGAGGGGTCGGCGCCGGTGAAGAACGCGACCGCGCTGTTGAACAGGCCGATCTGCGGCTGCAGCAGAAAGGTCCAGAAATTGCCGACCACCGCTGGCGACAGCATCATCGGCAACAGGATCATCGTGGTCCAGAAGCTGTGGCCGCGGAAGCGCCGGTTGATCAGGAGCGCCAGCCCAAAGCCGAGCAGCATTTCTAGACCGATCGACCACAGCACGAAATGCGCGGTCGCCTGCATGGCATGCCAGACGTCGGCATCGGCGAGAATGTCGCGATAATTATCGAGGCCGATGTATCGGAGCGGCGCGTTCGGGCGATTGGCGCGATAATTGGTGAACGACAGCTGGATGGTCCACAGCAGCGGAAAGATGTTGATCGCGAGCAGGAGCAGCACCGACGGCGTGATGAACAGCCAGGCGATGGCCCGGTCCGACAGACCGCCGAGCCGCGACGCCAGTCGGCGCGGGGTCCGGGCAACGGCCCGTTCGGCTAGCGTGCTCATGGTCATCCTATCGTTCACGGACTACGACTTGGCCGGGGCGGAAGTCTCCCGGCCGAGCCGGGAGACTCGATGAAGGATCAAGGCTAGATCTTACCCTCCTCCTTGAACACCTTCTGCCAATCCTTGACCAGCAGGTCGAGCGCCTCCTGCGCCGTGCCCTTGTCGGCGACGACGTAGTCGTGGACGCGCTTCTGCATGTCGAGCAGCAGCTCGGCATAGGCAGGCTCCGCCCAGAAGTCCTTCACGATATCCATCGACTTCAGAAAGTCGGCCGCAAACGGCGCGCTCTTCGGAAAGCCGGGATCGTTCAGCACCGCCTTGTGGCAGGAGTAACCGCCGAGCGCCCACCATTTCTTCTGGATGTCGGGCTGCGCGAACCATTTGATGTAGGCCAGCGCGTCATCGCGATTGGGCGAATAGGAGACGACCGAGATGCCCTGTCCGCCGAGCTGGGTGTAGTGGTACTTCTCCTTCGGATTGACGAAGAAGCCAATCTTGTCGCCGCCGACATTGGGGTCCTTGTAGAGACCGGGGAAGAACGCGAAGAAGTTCATCTGCATCGCGACCTGTCCGGACTTGAAGGCATCGAGCCCTTCGGACATGTAGGCGTTGCTCATGCCGGGCGCCGTGCAGCACTTGTACAGCGACTTGTAGAACTCGAGCGCCTTGACCGCCTCCGGCGAGTTGACGAAACCCTGCATCTCATAGGGCTTCTTCGGGTTGTCGTATTCGAATCCCCAATCATAGAGCGCGTTGGTCACGCCCATCGTGATGCCCTCGGAGCCGCGCTCGGTGTAGATGTAGGCGCCGTAGACCTTCTTGCCGTCGATCTCGCGGCCCTGGAAGAACTCGGCGATCTCCTTGAGCTGGTCCCAGGTCTCGGGCGGCGCGAGGTCGCGGCCGTATTTCTTCTTGAATTCGGCCTGGATTTCCGGCCTGCCGAACCAATCCTTGCGATAGGTCCAGCCGATCGCGTCGCCCATCGCCGGGAGGGCCCAATAGTTCGGCGTGTTCTTCGGCCATTCCGAATAGCCGACCACGGTCGCGGGCATGAAATCGTCCATCGTGATTCCTTCCTTCTTGAAGAAATCATTCAGCTTGACGTAATGACCGTTCTCCGCGGCACCGCCGATCCACTGGCTGTCGCCGATGATGAGATCGCACAGTTTGCCCTTCGAGTTGAGCTCGTTCAGGAAGCGGTCCGCATAGCTCGTCCAGGGAACGAACTCGTATTTCATGTCGATACCGGTCTTGGCGGTGAAGTCCTTCGAAAGCTCCACCAAGGCGTTGGCCGGATCCCAGGCGGCCCAGCACAACGTCAATTGCTTGGCCGAGGCGGGAGCCTGGCCACCGAGACATGAGGCGACGAGAACCGCCGCCGCCCCCAACGCACGCATCGTTCGGATCATTACAACCTCCCTGTTGTCGCAGGCGATCGCCCGCTTGCCTGCCGGTCACGCTTCGTCGTGCACGCAGATCAGTCCGGCCTTCACTGAAGTCGAAGTCACGGAAACGTTGTTTAGTGTTATTGTTAAGTGAAAAGATTTCACTAAACATCGTCACTGTCAAGAGATGCCACGTCTCGGTCGTCGAGTAAGGCCGTTGCTCCGCTCCGGGAGCTCAATTGAGCGCTTTTCGCGAGAAGAGAGCCGGGACAAGGAATCTGAATTTGTTCAGTAATTCAGCTCGCCGTCTCGCGATGGCGGCCGCCGCGCCACACCGTCAAAAGGATAGAAATTCACGTGAATTTCAAGCACGAAGGGAATGGCAAGTGGATTTATGAAATACCCATCCCGACACGCTCCTTGCGTCATGCCCGGATCCTGCGCGGCATGCGCATGCGCGATCTCGCCGAGGCGGTCGGCTGCGACGAGAGCATGATCTCGAAGATCGAGGCGGGCAAAGTCCTGCCGTCGCTGCCGATGCTGGACAAGCTGGTCACGGCGCTCGATCGCGACATGGCTTCGTTCTTCGGCCTGCCATCGAGGATCACAAGATGATGCAGAAACCGGAGGACCGCCTCAAAGTGACGACCGATGCGTTGCGGGGCGGAACAGGCGTGACCTACGAGCGTTTGGCACCGGTCGCGGCTGGAAACCTGCTGGAAGCCAATATCCACGTCGTCGTTCCTGGCGGCGAGAAGATCGACCTGATCACGCACCAGAGCGAGGCGGTCGGCTACCTGATCGCTGGCGAAATCATTGACGGCTTTCGCAGAAACAGCGGCTCGGGCGTCAGCCGGGCCGGGAAGGTCATGCGCGCTAGACGACCCCCTCCTGGCGCAGGCGTTCCGCTTCATCGGGCTCGACCCCGCACAGGGCTCCAAGCAGCACGTCGGTGTGCTCCCCCAGCAGCGGCGGTCGGCTGACCGCGACGGGTGAATCCGACAGTTTGATCGGGCAGCCGACCGTCTGATAGGTGCCGCGGGTCGGGTAGTCCACGTCGACGATCATCTCGCGCGCCTTGAGATGCGGATCGGCCAGTACCTCGCCGGTGTCCTGGCAGGCGCCGCAGGGAACGCCCGCATCCCCCATCAGGCGCATGACTTCGTGCTTGCCGCGCTGGCGCGTCCACGCCTCGACGATGGCATTGAGTTCGGCCCGATGATCCCAGCGCGCTTCCACGGTTTTGAAGCGCGCGTCCTCGGTCAACTCCGGCTGCCCCAGCACCTTCGCCACTGCCGGCCACATCTGCGGCTGCGCATAGAGGAAGACGTAGTCATTCGGGCCGCCCGGCGCGCAGGGATAGGTCGTGCCGGGCACGTTGCGCCCGAGTTGATTGCCGTTACGTGGCATCGCATGGCCATACCGCTGATGATCGCGCAGGCTCACCCTCACCAGGTTGACGACCGCGTCCTGCATGGACACCTCGACCTGCTGGCCGCGGCCGGTCGCATGGCGTTGCTGCAGCGCGGCCAAAATGCCGATCGCCATGTGCATGCCGGTGCCGGAATCCCCGATCGCCGGATAGATGTAGGTCGGCGGATTTTCCGGGAAGCCGGTGACACTCATCGCCCCGCCCATGGCCTGTGCGATCGGCTCGAAGCTC
>NZ_JAFAVV010000347.1 GCF_019242285.1 Bradyrhizobium sp. | reverse complement strand
CGTGCTGACCATCACGCTCAGGGTATCGCCTGCTTTGACCGAGAGCTGATCGGTGTAGGCGCAAATGCGGATGTAGGCCATCGCCGCGTCCCTAGGCTGCTCTCACGAGTCCATGAGATCATGCACGCGCTTGAGAAAGACGCCGTGCAGCGCGTCGTGCTCGCTGGTGAACAGCTGATCGTCGACTGCGCGTGGCGGCACGCCTCGTCGGCCGGAGAGCGCCACGATGCGATACTCCGAGAAGGGCTTGACCGCGAGGATGGCATACTTGTCGGCGACCGCGACGCTGCGGAAATAGGTCAGCACGCGCTCCAGTGCGTCGCTGCGCCGCTTGCCGAATGTGGCACGATGTTCCTTGATCAGATCGTTGCTGATCAAATTCTTGAGCTCGGCTCGCAACCGTGCGTCGAACCGCCGGGCAAAAATCGTCTGCTTGTCGGCAATCTCAAGTGCTTCCTCGGGCATCACCTCTCCTCCCTTGATCGAGTGTCGGCCACGGCGTTCGCTTCGCCGCTTGCCGCGCCATGCGATATACTGAGCCGGAATGCCGAACAGACCACCGCGCAGGAACAGCACCGTGCCGAGCATGATGGCGGCAATCAGAATTAACCGGATCGGGCCTAGGCCGATGAAGACCTTGTCGAACAGCACGACGATCAGGGTACCGACGACCGCGCCTTCGGCCGTGCCGATGCCGCCCACCACGACCATTGCCAGCAGCAGCAGCAGCTGATCCATGGTGAACAGCGAGGGCGTCGCGCCGTGAAGCAGGGTGGCGTAAAAGGCGCCGACGCCCCCCAATGCTCCCGATGAGATCAGGAAAACCTGGATTCGCGCGGTGCGGTAATCGATGCCGAGAGCTTCGGCAAAAGCCTCGTGCTTCTCGGGCGCTGTGCGCAGCAGGCGGCCAAGGCGCTGGCCATTGACCAGTCGGTAAAGCGTTAAGGCAGCGAGCAGCAGCAGGAACGAAAGATAATAGCCGAGCACGAGACCGCCGCGATCGGACATGCCGCTGGGCACGAAGCTGTCCGCTCCCAGCAAGCCATTGGCTGAGCCGAGTGTTTGATCCTGGATCACATAGACGCGACACAACTCGGTGATGCCGACGGTCAATAGTGCATAGTAGAAACCTTCAAGGCGAATCGCCGGGATGGCAATGATGAGGCCGAACACGAATCCGAAGAGCGGCCCGGTCAGCCACATCGCCCACCATGGAAATCCGAAATAGACTGAAAGATACGAGCTGCCGTAGGCGCCCGCGCCGACGGTTGCGAGGCTGGCCAGCGAGAAGATTCCGGCAGTGCCGATCGTCAGCATCCAGATGACGTTGATCGCGGCATACATGGCGAAGCTGGTGGCGGAAAGGACGAACGAATTGTTGCCGAGCTGCGGCGGGGCAATGGAAAGCACAGCCAGACCGATCACCCACAGGATCGGCGCCGAGTTGAGGACCCGCTGCTCGGCATTGAGCGTGACTGGATTATAATCGGTCTCGGTCAGCAGAGGCGTGCGTCGGGTGAACGGGTAGCGCCAGCGGTGCCAGCTTGCGCTACCGTGACCGCGCAGGACCGGCAGCCAGCGGCGCGTGCCCACGGCCAAAGGCATGCCCGGGGGCGGCGGCGGTTCCTGACTGTTGCCCTGTATCGCCACCGCTATTCTCGGGAATGCTCGATCATTCCGGCGATCCCGCGCGGGCGCACGAGCAGCACGGCGATAATGAAGAGGAACTGAGTCATCAACACATATTGCCCGCCCAATTCCACCGCCGTGAAAGCCTCGACGAAGCCGATCAACACGGCCGCGATCAGCGCGCCGGCGACGCTGCCGAGGCCGCCGGCGAGCGCCACGACCATGCCCTTGACCAAGGGTGTCGTGCCGGCGAAGGGGCTGATGAAGTAGGTTTGCGAGAGCAGCACCGACGCCAGCCCCGCCATCGCACCGGTCACCACCATGACGGCCATGGCAGTCGAGCGCAGCCCGACACCGACCAGGGCCGCGCCCTCCGGGTTCTGCATCATGGCGCGGATTTCCAGGCCCCGTCGGCTGCCTTTCATCCAGCCCAGCGTCAGGAGCAGCAGAAGCGCCGAACAGACAATCGCGCCGATCTTGTCGTAGCTGGCAGTTGCCGGACCGATATGAATGCTGCCAAGTCCAAAGATCTTCGGAAGCGCTCTCACTCTTGGCGTGAACAGCCAAAGCAAACATTGCCCGCCCATCAGGCTGATGGCCAGAGTGGCGATGAGGCTGCGCAGCGGGAAGTTCGGCTTGTCGTAGAGCGGGATGAACGCCAGCAGGCCGGTCAGCGCGCCCGCCAGCGCTCCGGTTATCACGCCGGCCGCCACCACGACAAAACCGTTAGTGCTGATGTTCTGCGCGGCCAACCACGCACCGTAGCCGGCCACCGTGAAGGTAAAGCCCTGGGCCAGGTTGATCATGCCCAGGCTCGACCAGATGATCGAGATACCGATCGCCAGCAACCCATAGATCGACGCGAGGCTGACCGCGGTCAGCAACAAATAGTAGGGATCCATTCGGCAGCGCGTCTCCCTGACGACAGCGTCAACGCTGTGGATGCTCATGGTCGGCGTGGTGGATGATCTCGCCCGTCGGCAGGTCGGGCGTCACGGCGCCGCCCTTGAGTTTTCCGGCATGCAGGCCGATCAACCGGGAAACTCTGCCCGCGAGGAGGGAAAGGTTCTGCTCGGCGATCACCATGGCACCGTCCTTGAGGTCGATCTGCATGAGGGCCTGCAACAACGCCTTGCTGATCTTCGGCGCGAGGCCCAGTGACGGCTCGTCGATCAGCAACAGCTTGGCGTCGTCCATGAGTCCACGTCCGAGGCTCACCATGCGCCGCTCACCGCCGGAGAGCTGTCCCACGGATTGTTTCAGCAGCTTCTGCAGTGGCGGGAAGATCGCCAACACATGCTCGCGCCGCTCTTTGCGTTCACGCCAGGCGCGCTTGGTATAGGCGCCGCTGTCGAGATGGTCGGCGACGGAGAGGCCGTGAAACAGCGCGTCACCCTGCGGCACCA
>NZ_JAFAVV010000287.1 GCF_019242285.1 Bradyrhizobium sp. | reverse complement strand
TCAGGGCTATATCGAGCCGCATGCGTGTCTCATCAGCGTGGCCGCCGATGGCAAGACCACGATCTGGAGCTCGAGCCAGGGCCAGTTCATGGTCCGCGCCATGACGGCCTATCTCACCGGCATCCAGCAGAGCGACATCCGCGCCATTCCCGCCGAGATCGGCGGCGGTTTCGGCGGCAAGACCATCGTCTATCTGGAGCCGCTCGCCGCGCTGCTGGCGAAGAAGTCCGGCCGGCCGGTGAAGATGGTGATGACCCGCGAGGAGGTGATGCGCGCGACCGGGCCGACCTCGGGCTCGAAGAGCACGGTCAAGATCGGCGCCACGAAAGATGGCAAGATCGTCGCCGCGCAGGGCACGTTCTATCTGCAGGCCGGCGCGCTGCCGGGCTCGCCGATCCGGGGCGCCGCCGGCTGCAGCTTCGCGCCCTATGACATCCCGCATGTCCTCTCGGTCGGCTACGACGTCTGCTCCAACCGTTCCAAGGTCGCGGCCTATCGCGCGCCGGGCGCGCCGATCGGCGCCTACGCCGTGGAATGCGTGCTGGACGAGGTCGCCAGCGCGCTGAAGATGGACCCGCTCGACTTCCGTCTGAAGAACGCGGCGCGGCAGGGCATCAAGGCCGCGCACGGCCCGGTGTTCCCGCGCATCGGCTATGCGGAGACCCTGCACGCGGCGAAGGAGCATCCGCATTACTCCGCGCCGCTCGGCAAATGGCAGGGCCGTGGCGTGGCCAGCGGCTTCTGGTTCAACGCCGGCGGCGAATCCTCGGCGCAGGTCAACATCACCGAGGACGGCAACGTCGTGGTGACGACCGGCCACCCTGATATCGGCGGTTCGCGCGCCGGCATCGCCAATATCTGCGCCGAATTGCTCGGCATCGACTACAAGCGCATCTCGGTGATCATCGGCGACACCCAGACGGTCGGCTTCTCCAACCTCACCGGCGGCAGCCGCGTGCTGTTCGCTTCCTCGATGGTGGTGACGCAGTCGACCGAGAAGATCATTGCGACCTTGCGCGAGCGCGCGGCGAAGATCTGGAACATCGATCCCGAAGCCGTGAAGTGGGAGAACGGCGCCGCGCATCCGGTGAGCCCGAATGCCGGCGAGTTCGAGCCGATCACGCTGGCCGAGCTCGCGGAGAAGGCGCCGGCGATGGGCGGTCCGATCGGCGCCGGCGTGCAGCTCAACACCCAAGGCGCCGAGGGCGGCTTCGGCACCCACATCTGCGACGTCGAGGTCGATCCCGATCTCGGCATCGTGCGGGTGATCCGCTACACCGCGGTGCAGGACGTCGGTCGCGCCATCCACCCGGGCTATGTCGAAGGCCAGCTCCAGGGCGGCGTGGCACAGGGCATCGGCTGGGCGCTCAACGAGGAGTACATCTACAACAAGGCCGGCAAGGTCGATAATCCCGGCTTCCTCGATTATCGCATGCCGGTCTGCTCCGACCTGCCGATGCTCGACTGCGTGCTGGTGGAAATCCCGAATCCCAAGCATCCGCAAGGCGTGAAGGGCGTCGGCGAGGTGCCGCTGGTGCCTGTCATGGCCGCGGTCGCCAACGCCGTGCACAACGCGCTCGGCTTGCGCTTCTACGACCTGCCGATGTCGCCCCCGAGGGTCGCAGCCGTGCTGGACGCTGCCACGCAGCGTCAGGCGGCGGAGTGATCAAGTAGGGCGGATTAGCCGAAGGCGTAATCCGCCATGTCTCGTCGTTCGACGTTGCGGCGGATACGCTTCCGCCTTCGGCGGGCAAGTCGCTAATCCACCGTCCGCACCTACTTTTTCTCGCCAGGCCCACCTCGATCAGCAGCCGTAGCCCGGATGAGCGCAAGCGACATCCGGGTCCGTCTCCCCGCATGTGGCTCCGCTCATGCGGGCTACCGATCACGCAACACCGCGCTCAAAACGCCACCTGCGTACGCATCGCGACGGCGTCGAATTTGGCGCCGGCGTCGCCGAAATTGGTCGAGCTGATCTGCTTGGTGATGTCGCCGTGCAGATAGTCGAGCATCAGGCGCACGTTCTGATTGGCGTACCAGTTGAGCCCGAGCGTGTAGATGTTCTGCCGGCCGCCGGCGACGCCGAGCGCCGATCCCACCTTGTCGTTGAGATCGATCGTCGAGAAGCGTCCGGCGATCTCCCAGGCGCCCCAGCCGCCGCCATCGATCGCGAACGGGTGCAACGGCTTGATGCCGCCATAGGCGGCGGCGGACGCATTGTAGGGGCGCGTCTCGCCGGTGAGCACGTAGCCGACCTCGCCATAGCCGCCCTGGAACTGCAGGCTCGGGGCGCCGAACGGCGGCAGGCCGGTCGAGGCATCGCGCTGGACGTTGAACCAGAAATACTCGCTCTGGAAGAACAGCGATCCGTAGTTGCCGGCCGCTTCGACGCTGTAGACCTGCGCCTGCGAGACGTTGGCGAGCGCGCCGGTCGTGACCAGCACGGTGGGATCGATGCGCAATTCCGGACGATCGCTCAAGGTCAGGGTCTGCGCGCCGCTGACGAGGTTGTGTGGCGGCTGGATCAGGGCCTCGAAATCGGCGCCGAGATGGAACGTGTAGTTGTCGCCCTTCACGACCTGCCCGGCGACACGGGCGACCGTGCCATACTGCTCCGTCGAGCCTGGCGGGTTGATGCTGGAGGCGGAGTGGATGGCGCCGGTGGTCGGTCCCGTGACATAGGCGCCGGCCCAGAGCCGGTCGTTCCACCAGCGCGTGCCGATCGCGGAACGGAAGTCGCCAGCGGCGATATTGGTGGCAATGATGCCGGCCGACGCGCGTTCCATGAACATGATGTCGTTCGAGCTCGAGGCCTCGTCGAGCGTGTAGGCGAGGTCGAAGACGCCGCCTTCGACGGCGAGCGTGCCGCCGAACGGCTTGATTCCAGTGTAGCTCAGATAGGCGTTCTCGACGCCCGACACGCCGCCGCCGGGCAGGAACCCGACCGGCACGCCGCCAGCGCTCGCCGTCGAGGCAAATCCGTCCGACGAGCCGCCGAAATCGTAGATCAGCGCGTAGTTCCAATCGCCCAGGAACTTGCCGACCACGCCGATGCGGGCGCGGCGCACGTTTTCGCCGCTGTCGAGACGCTGCGGCGAGGTCGCCGCCGTGTTGGGCCGGTAATCGTAGCCGCCGACATCCCAGTGCAGGCGGCTGGTGATCGCGACGCAGTTCTGGTTGTCCGCGGTGCAGATCGTCGGCCGGTTGCCGGGCATCGTGACGACCACGCCCGAAGCCGGCGCCGGTCCCTTGACCGGGATCGCCGCATTGGCGTTCGCGACATGCTCGGCCTTGGCGTTGGCGTCTGCGGCCTTCGCGCCAGCGCTGGCCGCCGCCGCGGCATTGGCGCTCGACTGCTTCTGCAGCTTCTCGATTTTCGCTTCCATCAAGCGGAGCTGTTGCTTCAGCGCGGCGATCTCGGCGTCATTGCCGCCGCTCTGCGCCTGCGCCTGCGACGTCGCCAGTGTCCCGAGCAGGCCCGCCGCAGCCGCCGTCGTCATCCATCCTTTTGTCATTGCAACTATTCCTTTCAAGGAAATGTTCCCCAGCCGAGATGGTAGGGATGATGCATGACAGGCAAAGAGATCGGGCGTGAACGCGAGACATAATGTCTGGTTGTGGCAGACGTGCAACGGATTCGCCGGGTTCGATGGAGTAGCTGTGTCTCGGTCGAACCGAAGGAAATGACCGGCGCAGGCCAGCGCAGTTGCCGCCTGCGCGCACGTCGGCGCGATCACGGAATTTCTGATCACGACTCGCAGGATGCGCCGTGGCGCACGGATGGGTGGGCTACTTGCTCAGCCGGTCGAACTCGTCGGGATCGTGCGTGCAGCAGATCGAGATAGCGGGACGCTGCCGCAATCGTCGCACCGCGTCCTCCGACGCTATCCGCTGCGCACGATCGATCTCTGCCTTTCTGATCTGAAACAGCAATCCGAGCGGAGCGCGCCGCGGCGGGCTGTCGATCTGCCGGCGGCTGTAGTACGCGTCGCCGGCGTGGAAGAACCAGGCGTCGTCGCCGCGCTTGACGGCCACGCCGCTGTGGCCGGGCGTGTGTCCCGGCAGCGGCACCAGGCGAACGTCCCAGCCATCGAACAGGTCGACCTGGCAGGATGGCAGTCCCATCCAGTCGGCGCCGAAGCGGTCATAGGTCGCCCAGTCCGGACCATGCCGCCATTGCTGCGCGGCATAGCGGCCCGGCTGTACAGCGGGCTGTCCCTTCACCGCGGCCCTGTGCTCGGTATCATGAACGTGCACCTTGGCCCACGGAAAATCCGCAAGCCCGCCGGCATGGTCGCGGTCGAGATGCGTCATGACGACGTGGCGCACGTTGTGCGGATCGAATCCCAGCGCGCCGACCTGCGCGATCGCGGTCTCGGCGGGATCGAGGCTCGGGCGCCCCTTCTTGAGAAAGGCGGCCGGAAGCTGGTCACGGTTGTTGATGTCGTTCAGGCCGATGCCGGTATCGACCAGGCAGAGCTCGCCCGCGCGCTCGATCAACAGGATGTGGCAGACCATGCGCGCCCGCTCGAACAGCCCGCCGCGTCCATTGACGAGAAGGGCGCTCGGCGGCGACATCGTGCCGGCGTTGAGATGGAAGAGCCTGAGGGTCATGGGCCGTCCTTCGCTTGGAATGGACGCCGTTGCTACAGGTCGAAGGGCGGCCGGGCAAATCACCAAGAAAAGATCATCCTCGTGATGATGCCCAGCAGCAAGCAGGCGCAGCCCGGATCAGCGACTCGTCCGCCGAAGCTCGAAAGCGTAGGCGGAAGCGATATCCGGGAGTGGCATCCGCATGTCGCTCCGCTCATGCGGGCTGCGGGCTGCCGTGTTGTCGCGGCAAACCTAGGCCGCCGCCCGCTTTCGCTCATGCGAGAGCGAGGAGAGGATCGCCCTCCGGTCACCCGATGTCAGCGCGCATCAAGCGAGCCTCGACATCAGGGGGTGGCTCAACTCCTCGGAGCCGAAGCCGCCGCCGGACTGACGCGACGATCGGGTCCGAGGGAACGCTCGATCCGGCTCGGCGTTGGCTCGGCATGGAGAAGATTTCGCAGCTCGTTGAAAATGCGTTCATGATCGCCTGGGAGTTCCTCGAAGCCAACGGCGAACTCGGCGACCCCGACGCGTCTGCCGTCGAGTTGCTCGATACCATCGAAGCCATGATCAAGACCGGAGAGCGTCGCCGCATCCTGATTGCAAATACTGCGATTGACGCCTATCGGCGGAGACGCGGGAGAAGCGGAGCGAGTCATGGACAAGCTGACCAGGCGGGAGCAGCCTGACCGCTCCAAGATCAATATGCAGCGCCGCTACGAGGTCAAGTACTGGACCCATGCGCTTGGCGTGTCGAAGGAGCGGCTGCAGCAGGCGGTCGACAAGGTCGGCAATTCGGCCGCTGCCGTCCGCAAGGAACTGGCGCAGCAGACGTAGCTGTAGGCCCGTAGCCCGGATGAGCGACTCGTCCGCCGAAGCTCGGAGAGCGTAGGCGAAAGCGATATCCGGGTTGGTATGTGTCCTGCATGTCGCTGTTCGCTCATGCGGGCTGCTGGCTGGCTGTCCATGGTCGGTCATCCCATGCTGCCCGGCATGAAGCAACGCACCTGCGGGTGCCCATTCAGCCATGTCGGCCAGACCATGGTGCGGCCCGCGAGATTGGGCTCTGTGATGAGGGCATCCTCGGGCACATCGACCCATTCGCCGTCGATCTGGACGCGGTAGTGGCCGTCGCGCGCGATCCAGTCGACGTCCGAGAGCGCGCGGCCGTCGGCGTCGGAGCAGCAGCGGCCCTTCTTGCTTGCGAGCTGGTCGAACCAGCCGTGCAGCGGGGAGTGAGTGTATTTTCCATCCAGATCGCGGGCAGAAGCCAGCGAAAGCGCACCCAATATTGCACCAAAAGCGATTAACAATCTGATCCAAATAGACATTGCACCCCTTTCCAGCGGTTGTCGGGTCACCTCCTTTGTCGTTTCCTGCCATGATTTTCCCGAGCAAGAAGCGGGCCAAGCGGCCCGCCGATTGTCAGGAAGGCGCGACAGTGTGCGCGCCGTGGACATCGCTGATTCGCGCCAACCGATGAGGATGAGCAGGAGTGGAGCCGCATGTCGGCCCAATACGGGTCTTAGCGGCCTCGAAACCGCTCGCGCTGAACAGGTCATTCCACGCAGCGGCTCAAGCGGGTCGGCGGCGCCGGCTCGGCCACCGAACCTTTCTATTTCCTTTTTTCCGAAATCGTGTATATTGGGCGCGTCCCGATTCCACCAGGAGGGGCGCTTCGCGATCGTCACGGACGTTGGGAGCGGGATGCGATGGACGCGTGTGTGCTGCGAGACGAGCAGCAGGCCGCGGACTGCCAAGGCGTGTGGTCCTGGTCCCCCGACGCTGGGATCA
>NZ_JAFAVV010000256.1 GCF_019242285.1 Bradyrhizobium sp. | reverse complement strand
TGATCCCAGCGTCGGGGGACCAGGACCACACGCCTTGGCAGTCCGCGGCCTGCTGCTCGTCTCGCAGCACACACGCGTCCATCGCATCCCGCTCCCAACGTCCGTGACGATCGCGAAGCGCCCCTCCTGGTGGAATCGGGACGCGCCTATATAGCCACAATTTCGGAAAAAATGAAAGCGGAAAATTTAGGCGGACCGGACTTGCCTCCGATCCACACACGTCGCTTGCATGGCTGCCGGTGCCCGGCTTGCGATTCATCGCTGTCTTTGATGGCTGCAACCGGCTCTCCTCGCTTGAAACGCCGAACAAAATCGCCCGAGCGAGGAGCGCATCGCGGTGGAGTCGGCGCGTGACACCGAGGGGCGGCGCGATGCGACCCCGCCTGTTTTCCGGCCATTGCCACGGCGGACTCAAGCCCGAAATCCTGGTGTCTGAGAACGGCGAATTGCGGACATGACGAGGCGGTCGGACTAAGTCGTGAATGACCCTAACCGGCCTCACATCCGTCGAGGAACCAACCTCCAATCTCCGCGGTTTGGTCGGGTTGATGTTGGCGATCCGGATCACCTTGGCCCACTTTTCGGTTTCGTCGGCGAGGAGACGCTCGAGATCGGCCGGCGAGCCGCCAAGCACCGCAGCGCCCAGGTTGGCAAGCTGCGCCGTGAACTGAGGATCGACGAGCGCGGCATTGATTTCACCGTCGAGCCTGTCGACGATTTCGGTAGGAGTGTTCCTGGGCGCGCCGAGGCCGGAAGATCGAGCTCATACCAGCTCATGTTCCGGAATCTCGCGCGCCAGGCGCGCGCGTAACGGCGAGAGCCGATTCGCATGGTGCCGCCACTTGCCGATCGATGAGGCATAGATCGGCCGTCGCACCTGGACGGCGCTGGCGGTCGCTGACGGCGCGGGGCTCTCGTGAAAGCGAAGGACCTCGTCGTCCCAGGGTAGCCCAAGAAAGGCGATCAGCCGGCGGCTCGCTGCAAGCTGATCCCTCACAATATCCTCGTAGTTGATCTCCAGCAGCACGCCGGCAGGCAGCGCGGTTCGCCAATGCCGCGCCAGCCTGCGGTAGGCCAGATAATATTCCGCCAGCTCGATCTGGTCGTAAGCGAATGCAAACTTGCCCTGGAAATGGGCCTTGTAGATCGCCCAGCACGCATCGAGCGGATGGCGCTGCACCAGAATGATCCTGGCTTTGGGAAGTGTTGCGTGAATCAGGCCGCAATAGAGGTAGTTCTGCAGCGTCTTGTCGACAAAGCACGCGTCGTGCTTCACGCCGAACGCGGTCACCGAGTCGATATACCGTTTGCCGACGCCTGCGATGTCGCCTGATGCGCCGCTGCCGGCGCGTCGCATTTCGGCCGCGAACGCGCTCGTTTCACCCACCGAGCTTGCCGTCGGATGGCTGGCGATGATCCGTTCGACCAGCGTCGTTCCAGTGCGCGGCAATCCGCAGACGAAGACTGGAGCTGCGGCCTGAAAGCCCGGCGGCGCGGCATCGAGCCAGCTTCGGGTGTGAGTCTTGATGAGGCGATCGATCTCGGCGATTTCAGCAGCGCGGTCCTGCGTCATCAAGCGGTGCTGAAGACGGCAAGCGGAATCGACATGATCAAAGGCGCGATCATGCATCTCCAGATCCTCGCACTCCTTGCCAAGGGCAAAGCGCAACATCACCTGGCTGGCAGGCGCGAGTTTGCCTTCGTCGACGAGCGCCTCCATTTCGACGATGTGGTTGCGAGCAGCGGTCTGGGTGCGCAGGTCCGCGCGCAGGTAATGGGCAAGACCGTAATGGCGATCCAGCGCAATGGCCGCGTCGCAATGCGCCTCCGCATCGCCGAGCGCGCCTGTCATTCGTTCAGTTGCGGCTAGGTTGAACAGATATTGCGGCACGTCGGGGCGAAGGGTGACGGCACGCTGGAAGAATTCCTTTGCCCTTCCGTGTTGCCCGAGCAGGCCGAAAATCGCGCCGACCGCGTCAAGCGCCTCGGGGGTGTGATCGGCCATCTTCGAAGCAGCTTCGGCTGCCTGCAGCGCCGCGCGTGCATCGCCGGAAAGGAGCAGGCACTTGGCACGCAAGATCTGCGCGATCGGATTTGAGGGTGTGAGTTCGACCGCGCGATTGGCGCAGACGATTGCCGCATCGACGCGGCCGCGCAACAGCGCGGTCTCCGTAAGCAGCGCCCAGGCCTCGCCGCTGGCTGGTGAGGCCGCGAGAACTTGCGCACAGGCTCGCTCGGCGCTTGCCAAGTCGCCCGCGGCGAAGGCGCGCCGCGCTTCGTCCATCAGCGGCAGATTGGCTTGTCGAGCAGCGGTCGGTGACATGCCTCACTCCATCACGAAGGCCGGGCTGCATCAGCCCGGCCTTCTGCCTTTTAGCGTGGCCAGCGAAGCTGCTTCCATCACTGGAAGCTGCCTCCGCGGGCATTCACTGTCGGTCGTCACCCTGGCCGTGATGATGATCACGATCGAAGTCGAAACTAGCGAAGAGGTCGCCGAGCGCCGGGCGGTTCTTGGGGACGTAGGGGTTGTCGTCAGTCTTCGGGTTCGGCAAATTGTCGCGGCTGCGATCCGAGATTTTCGGCAGATCCCAATTGCGCTCGATGAACTTAATCGTCGAGGCGTGATCGCTATACTCATGCGACACGCGGCCGCCCTGCGAATATTTCGACACGACCAGCATCGGGATGCGGGTGCCGTCGCCGAAATAGTCGACCGGCTGCACATAGCCGGAGTCGTAATAGCCGCCGCCCTCGTCGGTGGTGACCAGGATCGCGGTCGATTCCCAGAGCTCCTTGTTGGCCTTCACGCCGTCGATGATCTTGCGCGCGAAGGCTTCGAAGATCGAGAACTTCGATGACGCCGGATGGCCGTCGTTGAACGTCGAGGGCTTCACCCACGACACCGCCGGAAGGTTGCCGCTGGCGATACCGTCGTAGAGGTCACTGACGTCCTTCAGGTGATCTTCCCGTTGATCGGCATGGGTCATGATCGATGCCGAAAACAGGAAGGGATTGCAGATGTTGCAGTAGAGATAGGCCGCAGGATCGATCGTGCCAAAGTTCGCACCCAGACCTGGTGCGGTCTTGAAGTCGGTCCAGCGTTCGCCGAAATAGGCCCATGACACGTGCTTCTCGTTGAGCACGTCGCCGATGTGCTTCTGCTTGATGACAGGCGGCAGCGTGAACGGACCATTGTTGGTCGGGTCCGTCTTGCCGCTGCCGATGTAGGCGGGAACGTAGTTGTTCAGGAGATAATAGTGGCCGGGCGCACAGTTCGGCGACACATGCACGGCGTCGAGATAGCCCACGATCGAGGCGACTGCGGGCTGCAATGAGTCGGAGCAGTTGGTGTAGCTGCCGCCGCCGTAGCCGTCCTGCGTGTACCAGTTATTGGTGTCCGCCATCGGGTTGGGATTTTCGATCTGGTTGGACGGCGGCGTTGCCGGGTCGCCATTGACGTCAGAATACCAGAGCGCGTCGGCGTATCCGAACATCATCTGGTTGGCGAATGTGCCGCCCATCACCGGCTGGTGGTAATTGTCGAGCAGCGTGTATTCGCGGGCGAGCTGGGTGAAATAGGGCGCGTCGCCCTTGGCGACGTTGTAGAAGCCCATCGCGATGTTGCCTTCCTTGAGCAAGGGCACCGGCACCGGGGTTGGAATCGGCTTGCCGTTGCTGCCTGAGGACACGGTTTCCTCGACCCAGGGGAACAGGTCGGCCTGGCATCCGCTCGGATTGCGCCGTGTCACCTTACCGGCGTCACAGTCGAGCTCTTGCCACATCTGGTAGAAGCGATGGACCGGGCTGCCGCCATAGGTGTCATAGAGGCTTCCACCCTGCGAGGTCACCAATGGATACGGTCCGCTCGGCAGATTGTTGTAGTTCGCAACGCGCGAGTCAGGCCAGTTGCTCGACAGGCCGGTCGCGCCGGTGGTCAGCAGGGGCAGATCCTTCGTCTCGAGGCTGTACAAGCCGGCCGTATCGGCGACGGTTTCAGCCTGTTGCGCGAGCGATAGGCTCGCGACGCAGCCGGGCCCGTTGACCGCAGCGCCTGTGTCGGGGTTGTAGATGTCCGCATAGCATTTCAGAGGAGCATAGGACGTGCCTGGGGCTTGAGACCGGTTGGTTGGTCCGTACGGTGTCTTGCCGCCAGGATGATTGGAATAGTACTGGGTATCGCTCGCGGCGAATTGCGCCGCCTTGGCGTAGTTCGGGCCGGGCGAACCGTCGATATTGATGATGCCCTTCGACAGCAGGTTATCGACAAACTGGCCGTCGCGCGGAACATAGGTCGCGAACACGTGGTCAAACGTGCGGTTCTCACCCATAATGATGATGACGTGCTTGATCGGGCTGTCGGTCTTGCGATCGTTAGTGTTCGCTCCGCCGATCGGGCCAGCATAGGAATTGCTTCCCATCAATGACAAGATAGCGGCAGTGACGACAGTCCGGTCGCGTAGGCTTTTTGTCCGCTCTTTGAGCATAGTGCCCCTCCTGTGAACTTGAAAATATGGTTGTCGAGTTGAAACGGAGATGGACGCTATGTGTCACGCATGTCAGTTCTGTTACGGGTGCGTGAAAGCTGAAAGTCCTTTTGTGGGACTTATTCGTCGCTTGTGAAGGGCGTTCATCGCTTCGCGTAACCCGCAGTTTCGACGGTTTACGGCTGCCGGGCGAGGCGAGACGGGCATGCGGGGTACTCGATCCCATCGGCATCACCCGCTTGAGAAGCGAGCGTGCGCCATCGGCCGCAGGCGGCGGCCCGCGATGTCGTCGAAGCCGAAAGACCCAGACGGGCGGCCGTCTCGGCAAACCATCTGACGGTCCTCGCATTTACCATATCGCGAGATATCGCGAGAGAGCCGCTCGGAAATCCCAGCTACCGCCTTGTTTGACGTCTCAGTTGGCAGACTGCGATCCAAGTGCGGGTTCACCGCCAAAATAATAACAGGAGATGCGTCATGATGCTGAGATTCGGCAGGATAGCCGTCGTGTCCACGGCAGCTCTCACACTCGCTGTCGCCGCCATTCCTTTCAAGGCCGAAGCAGCCGACTACTTCCCCGGTGGCTATGGGTATGGCGGCGGCTATTACAGGGGCGGCTGCGGCTGCCAGGCCTATGTTCCGCCTCCGCCCCCTCCTCCGCCGCCCTGCTGCCGGGTCTACACGCCGCCGCCATGCTGCGTCTACGGTGACGGTTGGAACCGCGACAGCTACTACGGCGGCGGTTATGGCGGCGGTTACTATGGTGCCCGTTATGGCGGGGACTATGGTTATTAGCTTGCGGATCAGGAAGCCGGCCGCCGCGGAAATGAGTTTCTTCCGACTTCGAAAGAGCCGGACTCTTTGTTGACCGCGTGGCGGATCGCGCAGCGCCCGATCGCGCTGCTCGATCCCGATGACGAGCGATATGCCTGGGCGGCCCTGCGCCGCCCCGCTCAGGCGTCGCCGTAATGCACCTCGAGGGCGATGTCCTTGTTGGTCTGGTCGGGCAGCAGCAGGGCCGCGCAGATGCTGATCACGGCGCATGCACAGACGTAGAGGCCGATCGGGAACGCGGAATGATAGGTTGAGAACAACCATGTGGAGATGAACGGCGCCGGTCCGCCTGCGATGATCGAGGCGAGCTGGTAGCCGATCGAGGCACCGCTGTAGCGCAGCCGCGGCGTGAACGATTCCGCGATCAACGCGGCCTCCGGGCCGTACATTGTCATGACGGGAATGAACGAGAGCGCGATCGCGATGAAGATGAGCACCGGCTCCTTGGTGTCGAGCATCGCGAAATAGATGAACGTAAACACGGCAACGAACACGCAGCCGAAGATGAAGACGTTCCTGCGGCCGTAGCGGTCCGACAATGCGCCGGCAATCGGGGCCGTGATGAAGCCGAGCCCGGTCATGGCGACCAGTCCCGAGAGCAACAGATTGCGCGAGGCGCCGACCACCAGCGTGCCGTAGGTGAGCACGAAGGCATTGAAGATGTATCCGGGGGCCTGCTCGGCCATCCGCACCAGCGCCGACAGGATGACCTCGCGCGGCTGACGCTTGAACACCTCGATGATCGGCGCGCGCTCGACCTTGTTCTCGGCGAGGATGCGCTTGAATACCGGCGTCTCGAGGATGCCGAGACGGATCCACAGGCCCACGGCCACCATGACGATGCTGATGAGGAACGGGATGCGCCAGCCCCAGACGAGGAACTGATCGCCCGAGTACCAGCTGAAGAACAGCACCGCGACGTTGGCGAGGAACAGTCCGGCCGGCGCGCCGAATTGCGGCCATGAGGTGAGGAAGCCCCGGTTCTTGTTGGTCTGCGCCCATTCCATCGCCAGCAGCACCGAGCCGCCCCATTCGCCGCCGACGCCGATGCCCTGGATCAGCCGCAACAGCGTCAGGATCACCGCACCCCAAATTCCGATGCCGGGCAGGAAGCCGCTCGGTTCGTAACCGGGAACCAGCCCGACCGCG
>NZ_JAFAVV010000198.1 GCF_019242285.1 Bradyrhizobium sp. | reverse complement strand
CACTTCACTCAAGATCAACCGCTCTCCAGCAGGCTGCCTTCGAGCAACTCGGGTTCGATCCTGTTCGTGTCCAGTAACTGACATGCCGTTCGGAGCAATCATCAAGCTCCGTCAACAACTTGCGCAATTTGTGAGTGAAAACTTCGGGCTAAGGAGCGAACGCGACGATGCGGAGCACCGCGCGGAGCAACGTGCCCACCGGTCGCCGTCACGTCCGACAATCGCGTGTGCCGGCAGCAACTAGTGCTTTGGAGCTTCGACAACGTGCTTGCGCCGCTCGATGTCGATCTTCGCGCCCCGAGCGACCAGAATGGCCTCCAGCGCCTTGCGCATGTCCGACTTCTTTCGGTAATCAGCCGAATAGGGGCCCACTGAAAGCCGGCCGCCACGGGCGAGCTCGTATCCCTTTTCGAAGGTCAGCCCTCTTTCGCAGACGCCGATGCCCTCACCGAGATTGTGCCTGATCATCGACATGCACGGGATGTCGCTCGGACCGTCGCCGATATAGATCATCTGTTCGAACGGGATGCGCCGGTCGTCCATTTTCACGGCATTGTTGACGAGATACGGATTCTGGAGAACCTCGTTTGCCACGCCTTTATTGATTGCGTAGACGAATTTTGTCTTCTCGGTGAAGGAAATGGTTCTCTTGACGGCCGCGGCACGCCCGGCCGTATCGTATTGAAATTCGCACCCGAATATTCCATTCACGTGCCGGGCTATCCTGGTTGCTCTTATCATCTGCTCGAGGCCGCAGCTGATGACGTAGTATTCCAGCTCGATCGGTACGGCTTTCAGCTTGCTGTCGGTCTTGATGAATTGTTTGAGGCCGGGAAAGAGTTCGGGGATGCCGGGGTACAGCGGAAGCTGCGATCCAATCTTGGCAAGGCGTTCACTGGTCAACTCGATCTTGCCGCTCTGGGCGTAGTTCAGGAGTTCATGCATGTAGGCCTGAGCAGGATCCCATCCGTCATGCTGAACCATCTTCGTGATATGCTTCCAGAAGCCGGGCACATCGACGCCATGCTTCTGGAGCAGGAAGCTGATCATGTCGGCTCCAAGCGTCCCGTCAAAATCGCAGATGATGGCGATGATCTTGGAACCCATTTAAGCCGTCTCGACATTCAAGAAAGCTGGAAGCATCTTGCGGAAAAGATAGTTGCCCGGCCAGAGGGGCTGCAACGCACCAGCTCGGTATTTAGTCAACACCGATGCCGCGCGCCATCGCGGCCGACGAAGGTGCCGGCGGATGGATCGGAGGAGCGCAGGTGGCGGCAAGTGACATGCGCCGGCGGCGCTCCAATCACCACCTGCGACGGATAGGCGAAGCGCGAACGGTAGGAATTGCCGCCGAACAGGCCGGCAGCGCCGAGCCAGGCGCTCGGCGGGTCGGCGGTGGAATTGCCCGGGAAGAAGCCGTTGGTGGGGAAATCGCGATCGTCGTCGCGTCCGTCGAAGAACCAGCCGCTGGTATTGCCATAGCGCAGGGGACGGGCGCCGAAGTCCTGCGCCGGCGCTTGTGTCGCAGCGAGTGCGGCGAGCACGATCGCGGCGAGGCCGGCAATGCTGCGTCCAAACATGGCGTGCTCCTCGTTCCTCACGGCCGCACCGTTCCCCAATCGCCTTTCCAGCCGGTCAGGCGTCCGCGGCGGAATTGCAGATAGAGTCCGTCGCTGCGATAGGACAATGTCGCTCCCTTGACGTTGGGCACCGCCAGCAGGAGCTCATCGCCGGGGCGGCCGCGCACGTAGCGGAGCTGCACACCGAGCGCAACCGACGCCTGCTCGGGGCTCATGCCGAAGCTGAGCGGGATGTTCGGAGGCGTCGTGGTCATGACCCGCTGCGCGCGCGTGGGCGGCGATGACAGGCCGGCAAGAGCGAGAAGCGCGGCAGCGATGCAAAGCCTTCTCATGGTGTCCTCATCGAACCGGCGCGGTGGGTGCGTCGCCGGACGCCACGGAGACCAGCGTGCCGGATGGCGTCCAGCCGCCGCCGAGCGCCTGGAACAGGCTGGTCGCGGCGAGCAGTTTTGATAGCCGCACCTGCACGAGATTGTTCTGGGCCGTGAACAATGTCTGCTGCGCCTGCAACACCGTGATCAGGTTGATGGTGCCGCCGCGGAGCTGCTTTTCGGCAACGTCGAAGGCCTTCTGAGAGGCGGCGACGACCTCGCTCTGCAGCCGCTCCTGCAGGGTGAACTTCTGCAGCGCGATCAGCGCCTTCTCGACGTCGGCGAAGGCGCTGAGCACGGCCTTGCGATAGGCCTGCAGGTTCTGCAATTGCACGCCCTTGGCCTGCTTCAACTGGCTCTCCAGGAGGAAGCCGTCGAAGATCGGCTGAGTCAGGCTCGCGGTCAGGGTGTAGAACCACGCCCCCGGGGTGAACAGCGAGGCCAGCGCCGTGCTCTGGAAGCCGGTCTGACCGGTCAGCTGGATCTGCGGGAAGAAGGCCGCGCGTGCCGATTCCACGCTGAAGTTTGAAGCGGCGAGCTGCGCCTCGGCCTGGCGGATGTCGGGCCGCTGATAGAGCAGCTCCGACGGCAGGCCGGGCGTCACCCGCGGCACGGCGATCCGGCTGGTCGAGCCGCCATGCACGGCGAAATTCGCAGGTGCCTTGCCGACCAGGAGCGCGAGCGCCGCGATGTTCTGGTCGCGCGTGACCTCGAGCGGCGGGATCGCCGCGCGCTCGGTCGCCACCAGCGCCTCCTGCTGCGAGACGTCGAGCTGCGAGGCGGTGCCGGCGTTGAACTGATTCTTGATCAGGCCGAGGATTCGCTCGGCCGCGGCCAGGTTCTCGCGGGTGACGCGGACCTGGTCCTGCGCCGCGAGAATCTGGAAATAGGTGTTGGCGACGGTGACGACCGTGGTCAGCGTCACGACCTCGCGGTTATAGCGCGAGGCGGTGGCGTTCTCCTCGGCTGCATATAGCGTGGCGCGGTTCTTGCCCCAGAAGTCGAGCATGTAGCTCGCCGTCAGGCTGGTGCTGAACGTGTTGAAGGTCGAGGAGCCGCCGCCGGTGGTGCCGAGCGAGCTCGGATGGTTCTGCTCGGCGCTGGCCGCGCCGGTGACCTGCGGCAACAGCGGCGCGCCGGAAACGCCGACCTGCGCATCGGCCTGCACGATCTCCGCGATCGCAACCGCGATGTCGAGATTGTGGAGCTGGGCCGCGTCCATCAACGAGGTGAGCTCGCCGGAGCGGAAGCCGCGCCACCAGTCGAGCATCGGCACGGCCGCGTCGGCATCGCCCTTCGACGCGGCGCGATAGGCGACGGGCATGTCGAGGCTGAGCTCGGGCCGCTCGGTGCCGATGATGCAGCCGGACAGACCGGGCGCGATCGCGAGCGCCAAGAGCGCACCGGCCGCGCGACGCCGGCCTGAGCCCCCACGCGTTGCCACGCTCCGGACAGACGCCCGGATCGTTCGGGAGAACAGGACTGACATGCCGCTTTGCATCTACTCGCCCGGTTGCAGGGATGGCCCGGGCGCATGCGGTACGGAGTCGCCCCTCGAACGTTGGCTCCAGAGCCGAAATCTGTCCAGATACAAATAGATCACAGGTGTAGAATAAAGCGTCAGCGCCTGGCTGAGGATCAGCCCGCCCACGATCGAGATACCGAGCGGCTGGCGCAACTCGCCGCCGTCACCCATGCCGAGCGCCAGCGGAACCGCGCCCAGGAGCGCCGCCATGGTCGTCATCATGATGGGCCGGAAGCGCAGCAGACAGGCTTCGCGAATCGCATCGAGCGGGCTCAAGCCGCGGCTCCGCTCGGCCTCGAGCGCGAAGTCGATCATCATGATCGCGTTCTTCTTGACGATGCCGATCAGAAGGATCACGCCGATCAGCGCCATGATGCTGAACTCGGTCCGAAACGCCATCAGCGCCAGCAGCGCGCCGACGCCGGCCGACGGCAGCGTCGACAGGATCGTGAGGGGATGGACGTAGCTCTCGTAGAGCACGCCCAGCACGATGTAGATCGTGACCAGCGCCGCGAGGATCAGGAACGGCTGGTTGCTAAGCGAATCCTGGAACGCCTTCGCGCTGCCCTGGAACGAGCCCCGGATCGTCGCCGGTACGCCGATCCGCCGCATCGTCTCGTCGATCGTCGCGGTGGCCTGGCTCAGTGAGACGCCCTCCGGGAGATTGAACGAGATCGTGGTGGCGACCAGGAGGCCCTGGTGGTTGACGGCGAGCGGGGTCGAGCCCTGGCTGAATTTCGCGACCGCGGCGAGCGGGATCATGATCTCCCTTCCGGTCGAGACCGCCGCTCCGGTGGAGGCGACGCCCTTGCCGGTCGCGCCGATCGCGTTGGTCGCGGCGTTGCGGGCGGCCTGGGCGTTGGCAGAGACCGGTGCGGTCGCTTTCGCCGACGAGACGAAGGTCCCCGCCACCGCGTTGGTCGATTGCGAGCCGCCGACCGATCCGCCCGATGTGCTGATATAGACGTCCTTCAGCGTTTCCGGGTTCTGCCAGTAGCGCGGCGCGACCTCCATGATGACGTGATACTGGTTGCGCGCGACATAGATCGTCGACACTTGGCGCTGGCCGAACGCGTCGTACACCGTGTTGTCGATCTGGCTCACGGTGACGCCGAGCCGGGCGGCGGCGTCGCGGTCGATCACCAGGTCGGTCTCGAGCCCCTTGCTCTGCTGGTCGGAGTTGACGTCGGTGAGCACCGGATCGCTTTGCAGGGCGGCTGCGATCTTCGGCGCCCATTCCTGCAGCTCCTCGAGCGTGTTGCCCTGCAGCGTGTATTGGTACTGCGCATTGCTGGCACGGCCGCCGACGCGAATGTCCTGCACCGCCTGCAGGAACAGCGTTGCGCCCGGGACCGCCGCCATCTGCGGCCGCAGCCGCGCGATCACGCCGTCGGCGGAAATCTTGCGCTCGCCGAGCGGTTTGAGCGACAGGAACATGAAGCCGCCATTGGTCTGGCCGCCGCCGGTGAACCCGACCACGGTCTCGACCGCGGGGTCCTGCTTGATGATGTTGACGAAGCGCGCGAGCTTGTCCTGCATCAACTGGAACGAGATACTCTGGTCGGCCTGGATGAAGCCGGTGAGGCGGCCGGTGTCCTGCTGCGGGAAGAAGCCCTTCGGCACGATGCCGTAGAGATAGAAATTGAGGCCGAGCACGGCGACCAGGATCAGCATCATCGATCGCGGATGCTCGAGCGCGCCGGTCAGCGTGCGCCGGTAGAAGCCCAGCATGGCGTCGAAGAAGCGCTCGCTCAGCCCGTAGAGCCTGCCGTGCGCGCCGGTTTCGCCGCGCAGCAGTACCGCGCACATCATCGGCGTGGTCGAGAGCGAAACCGCGAGCGAGATCACGATCGAGATCGAGATCACCATCGCGAATTCGCGGAACAGGCGCCCGACGATGCCGCCCATCAGCAGGATCGGAATGAACACCGCGATCAGCGAGATGCTCATCGACAGAACGGTGAAGGCGACCTCGTTGGCGCCCCTGAGCGCCGCCTCGAAGGGCGACGCTCCCTCCTCGATATAGCGGGTGACGTTCTCGAGCACGACGATGGCGTCGTCGACCACGAATCCGGTCGCGACCGTCAGCGCCATCAGCGAGAGATTGTCGATCGAGTAGCCCATCAGCCACATCGCGCCGAAAGTGGCGACGATCGACACCGACACCGCCACCACGGGGATGAAGGTCGCGCGCAGGTTCCTGAGGAACGCGAACACGACCAGGATCACCAACAGGACCGCGAGGACGAGCGTGCGCTCGACGTCGCGCAGTGAGGTGCGGATGGTGGTCGAGCGGTCGACCCCGAGCGAGATGTCGATGGCCGGCGAGATCGAGGCGCGGAGCTGCGGCATCAGCGCCTTGACCGCATCGACGGTCGAGATGATGTTGGCGCCGGGCTGCCGGTTCAGGATCACCAGCACCGCGGGCTTGCCGTTGGCGAGCCCGGCGTTGCGCAGGTTCTCGACCCCGTCGCTGACGTCGCCGACGTCGGAGAGGTGCACCGGTGCGCCGTTGCGATAGGCGACGATCAGCGACCTGTAGTCGTCGGCCTCGTTGGCCTGGTCGTTGGCGTAGATCTGGTAGCGCTTGTCGCCAACGTCGATGCCGCCCTTGGGGCTGTGCGCATTGGCGCTGGCGAGCGCGGCACGGACGTCCTCGAGCCCGATGCCGTATTTGAACAGCACCTGCGGGATCAGGTCGACGCGGACCGCCGGCAGCGAGCCGCCGCCGACGGTGACCTCGCCGATGCCCTCGACCTGCGACAGCTTCTGCGCCAGCACGGTGGAGGCCGCGTCGTAGAGCTCGCCGCGGGTCAGCGTGTCCGAGGTCAGGGTCAGGATCAGGATCGGCGCGTCGGCGGGGTTGACCTTCCGGTAGGTCGGGTTGCTGCGCAGGCTGGTCGGCAGGTCGGCGCGGGCCGCGTTGATCGCCGCCTGCACGTCGCGCGCCGCGCCGTTGATGTCGCGGTTCAGCCCGAACTGCAGGGTGATGCGGACGTTGCCCACCGAGCTCTGCGACGTCATCTCGGTGACGTCGGCGATCTGGCCGAGATGGCGCTCGAGCGGGCTTGCCACGGTGGTGGCGACGTCCTCCGGACTGGCCCCGGGCAGGTTGGCCTGGACCGAGATGGTCGGAAAATCGACCTGCGGCAGCGGCGACACCGGCAGCTTGAAGAAGGCGACCGCGCCCGCCGCCGCGAGCCCGAACGTCAGGAGCGTGGTCGCGACCGGACGGCGGATGAAGGGGCTCGAGAGGCTCATGACATGATGCGGCGTGGCCAGCGATCTGCCGGACGGCTGTTTTTGTCCCGGCTAGCGTTCTTCTCGCGATCTACGGACCATCGTCGCACCCGAACCTTGCCCGTACATTACATAGGGTCGACGGTTCTAGTTGAAGCGTTGCGCCTTACGCTTCGCCGAACACGCGCCTGAAGATGGTGTCGACGTGTTTCAGGTGATA
>NZ_JAFAVV010000192.1 GCF_019242285.1 Bradyrhizobium sp. | reverse complement strand
CAGCGCGCCGTAGCTCATGGTCGTGCCCGGTGCGATCTGCGTGAGCGCGGTCCAGACCCGGCGCTGGAACGGCGTGCCGGCGACGCGCCATCGGATGCCGCCGAGCCGGTCGAGATCGCCCTCGAAATAGGCCTGGAGCGCGCGCGTCAGCTCCCGCGGCGCCGCGGCGGGCTTCAGCTCGACGGCGCCGTGCTGCTGCCGCAGGAGCTGGCGCATTCGCGGCTCGTAATCCTCCCAATCGAGAGCGCACAGCACGCCGTCGACGTCGGTCACCAGCAGCGCCACGCCGATCGGCGTCGGCAGCCGGTCGAGATCGAAGACGTGGGGTGACTTCGCTTTTAGAGACATGTCCCGGACCTGTGTAGCATTTCGTTCGTGGCCGGTATTTTCACGCTGCGGACAATGAGGTCCACCCGAAATCCGAACCGGCCGATCCCGCTGGAATTTCTTAGACTTCCGTCATCTTGCATTGCGGCATGGGCTCGGCCACATTCGGCCGCATTCGCGGTGGTCCAGAATCACCGGCATAATTCAGGCATGAGGAACGCATCGATATGAGGAACGGATTTTTCCCATTGGCCACCGCCGCAGTGCTGGCGATGGCGCTGTCGGCATCGTCCGCGCTGGCGCAGAAGAAATACGACACCGGCGCCTCCGACACCGAGATCAAGATCGGCCAGACCGTGCCGTTCTCGGGCCCCGCTTCGGCCTATGCCTCCATCGGCAAGA
Organism: Bradyrhizobium sp.; assembly: GCF_019242285.1. Lineage (GTDB taxonomy): Bacteria > Pseudomonadota > Alphaproteobacteria > Rhizobiales > Xanthobacteraceae > Bradyrhizobium. Next base: position 1,917 of record NZ_JAFAVV010000192.1, on the reverse strand, counting down.
CCCAGGCCGCCTATTTCAAGATGATCAACGACCAGGGCGGCGTGAACGGCCGCAAGATCAATTTGATCCAGTATGACGACGCCTACTCGCCGCCGAAGGCGGTCGAGCAGGTGCGCAAGCTCGTCGAGAGCGACGAGGTGCTCTTGACCTTCCAGATCGTCGGCACGCCGTCGAACGCCGCCGTGCAGAAATACCTGAACAGCAAGAAGGTGCCGCAGCTGTTCGCGGCCACCGGCGCCTCGAAGTTCACCGATCCGAAGAACTTCCCCTGGACCATGGGCTTCAACCCGAACTACTTCGTCGAGGGTCGCATCTACGGCCAGTACATCGTGAAGGAGCATCCGAACGCCAAGGTCGGCATCCTCTACCAGAACGACGATCTGGGTAAGGACTATCTGAACGGCATCAAGGCCGGCCTCGGCGACAAGGCGGCGGGCATGATCGTCGCGGAAGCCTCCTACGAGGTCGCCGATCCGACGATCGATTCGCAGATCCTCAAGATCAAGGACGCCGGCACCGACCTGTTCGTCTCGGCCTCGACGCCGAAGCAGGCGGCGCAGGCGATCAAGAAGATCGCCGAGCTCAACTGGCATCCGGTGCAGATCGTCGACATCAACGCGACTTCCGTAGGCGCGGTGATGAAGCCGGCCGGGCTCGACGCCGCCAAGGGCGTGATCTCGACCAATTACGGCAAGGACCCGCTCGATCCGACCTGGAAGGACGATCCGGGCATGAAGAAGTATTTCGACTTCATGGCCAAGTATTATCCCGACGGCGACAAGGATTCGAACTTCAACACCTATGGCTACGCCACCGCGCAGCTCCTGGTCCACGTGCTGCAGCAGTGCGGCGACGACCTGACCCGCGAGAACGTCATGAAGCAGGCGGCAAGCCTCAAGGGCGTCACGACCGACATCGCGCTGCCGGGCGTCAAGGCCATCACCTCGCCGACCGATTATCGCGTCAACAAGCAGTTGCAGATGATGAAGTTCAACGGCGAGCGCTGGGAGCTGTTCGGCCCGATCCTGGAGGACACGGGGGCGGCGGGGTAGTCTAAGCTCGCAACGACGATCTCGCCCGGAAATTACCGCCTGTGGTCATGGATTCCGGGCTCATTCGCTTCGCGAATGCCCCGGAATGACCGGCGGCCCGTAGCCCGGGTGAGCGAAGCGATACCCGGGAACGAGGTCCCGCATATCGCTACGCTCATGCGGGCTACGACTACTGTCGGGTCGCAAGCGTTGTCCGCTACGCCGTGCGGAGCCGTAAATTTACGGACAGGAAAAATTTCCTTGGATGGCTTGCGGATTTTCCTCGTCTTGAGGTTGAGGCTCGCATGCCGCGCTCTCCTCCTCCGGCAACGGCATGCGATCGCGCAGGCCGTGCCTTCACCTCGCTGGAACGGAGGGTCGCCGGCGCGCGACGCGGGCGGGGTGCGGCTTGACCGCACCCCGCCGCCGTGTCCCTACGCGACGAAAATCCCTGTTGCCAAGTCCCGCTCGCGCTGTCTCTAATCGGCGCAATTTTCAAAACCCAGCGGGAGGGATCGCACTGTGTCGACGATCAAATTGACGGTAAACGGCAAGGCAGTATCGGTCGAGGTCGAGGACCGAACACTGCTGGTCAACCTGTTGCGCGACCACCTGAACCTGACCGGCACCCATGTCGGCTGCGACACCAGCCAGTGCGGCGCCTGTACCGTGCATATCGACGGCCGCGCGGTGAAGTCCTGCACCGTGCTGGCGGGCCAGGCCAACGGCTCCAGCGTCGTCACGATCGAGGGCATCGCCAAGGGCGACGAGTTGCACCCGATGCAGGCGGCGTTCCGCGACAATCACGGCCTGCAGTGCGGCTATTGCACCCCGGGCATGATCATGTCGGCGATCGACATCGTGCATCGCCATAGCGGCAAGCTCG
>NZ_JAFAVV010000147.1 GCF_019242285.1 Bradyrhizobium sp. | reverse complement strand
GGCGCCACCGCCATCGAATATTGCCTGATCGCGGTCGGGCTTTCGATCGTGATCATCACCGCCGTCAATGGTATCGGCTCGACGCTCAACGGCAAGTTCGGGTCCATCAATTCCTCGCTGAAATAGCGCAAGCGCCACCGCGCCTGCGCTCAGCCCGCCTTGCGGGAGCGGGCGGACGGGCGCGCCGGCTTCTCGGCCTTCTTCGGCTCTTCCTTCTTCTCTTCCTTCTTCTCTTCCTTGGCGCGCTTGCCGGCTCCTGCGATCGGCAGCAGCATCTCGCGCTGACCCTCGACCCGCTTCTTCGCTTTCTTCGCCTTGGCAGGTGCGGGCGCCTGGCCTTCACTGGCGAGGCTGCGCTTCAGCGCATCCATCAGGTTGATCACGTTGCCGCCGGTCTTCGGCGCGGCCTTGGCGGGCAGCCGAACGCCCGCGCGCTTCTTGTTGATGAGGTCGACGAGAGCCGCCTCGTAGTGATCCTCGAACTCCTCCGGCTCGAAGGAAGCCGATTTCTTCTCGACGATGTGCTTGGCGAGATCCAGCATGTCCTTGGTGACCTTCACATCCTGGATGTCGTCGAAATATTCCTTCTCGCCGCGGACCTCGTAGGGATAGCGGAGCAGGGTGCCCATCAGCCCTTTGTCGAGCGGCTCCAGCGCGATGATGTGCTCGCGATTGGTCAGCACCACGCGGCCGATCGCGACCTTGTTCAGGCTGCGGATGGTCTCGCGGATCACGGCGAAGGCGTCATGGCCGACCTTGCCGTCGGGCACGAGGTAATAGGGACGGATCAAATAGCGGCTGTCGATCTCGGCGCGGGGCACGAATTCGTCGATCTCGATGGTGTGGGTGGATTCCAGCGCGATGTCGTCGAGCTCGTCCTTGGTGACCTCGATGTAGGTGTCGGTGTCGACCTTGTAGCCCTTGACGATATCCTCGTTGGCGACCTCCTCGCCGGTGTCGGCATCGACCTTGCTGTATTTGATGCGATGGCCGGTCTTCCGGTTGATCTGGTTGAACGAGACCTTCTCGGCATCCGAGGTGGCCGGATACAGCGCGACCGGGCAGGTCACGAGCGAAAGCCGCAGAAAACCCTTCCAGTTGGCGCGGGGGGCCATGAAGAAACTCCCGTAAAAACTCCGTACACCGGCAGAGGACGAACGAGGATAGCACCGGCCGACATCAAGACAAGCAAAGGGGGGCGGATTCTGCCAACGGCGTTAACCGCGATTGGTTGCCTGGGCGGCGTAGGCCGGCCGGCTGCCCACCGGAACATCATCCAGCATGGGGCGTTGCTTCGACGTGTGGCCGGTGCGCCAGCGCAGTGGCAGTCTCGCCGGCCAATGCAGAAATGAGGGCATCAGGATCGAGGGCATCATGGCAACTACCCGAGAAGATCACCGGATCGTTGAAACTCCGACCGAGGCCCGGCAGGCCGAGCCCGGGCCGTCGGTGCTGGCGTTGTTGACGGCATCGACCGGCCTTGCCGTCCTGATTCTCGGCGTGATCTGGTTCGTGTTTTTCCGCACCTGACGGCTGGGCAAAGGGGGGACGGCATGGGTGAGCGGCACGGCAACACTGGCAAGGCGTCCGGCGCGTCTTTTCATGGATGGGGCGCAGGCGCACGGCTGCGGGAAGAGGCCTCGGCGTGCATAAGACGGGCCGCCGTGAACGGTCTGGCCGCGCGGCGCAACCAAGTCTGACGAGGCCATTGCGACCCCCGCTTTTTATGGAGAAAAAGTAACCCGGCGCGACAGGTTCCGTTCATATGCGGTTCACGGCGCGCGGGTTCATCATGATGGCAGTCGTGCAGTTCAGCTTTGGAGGCAAGTGTGCGCCTGCTCGTCGTTGAGGACGACCCGGATCTCAATCGCCAGCTCACCACCGCATTGAGCGACGCCGGCTATGTCGTCGATCGGGCGTTCGACGGAGAGGAGGGGCACTATCTCGGCGACAGCGAGCCCTATGACGCCGTCGTGCTCGATATCGGCCTGCCGAAGATGGATGGTATCTCGGTGCTGGAGGCTTGGCGGCGCAACGGCCGGGCCATGCCGGTCCTGATCCTGACCGCCCGCGACCGCTGGAGCGACAAGGTGCAGGGCTTCGATGCCGGCGCCGACGACTATGTCGCCAAACCGTTTCACCTGGAGGAGGTGCTGGCCCGGCTCCGGGCGCTGCTCCGCCGCTCCGCCGGCCACGCCCAGAGCGAATTGACCTGCGGCCCGGTGTCGCTGGATACCCGCACCGGGCGGGTCACGGTGGCCGGCAACCCGGTCAAGATGACCTCGCATGAGTACCGGCTGCTCGCCTATCTGATGCACCATACCGGGCGGGTGGTGTCGCGCACGGAGCTGGTCGAGCACCTCTACGACCAGGATTTCGACCGCGACTCGAATACGATCGAGGTGTTCGTCGGCCGCATCCGCAAGAAGCTGGAGGTGGACATCATCCAGACCGTCCGCGGGCTCGGCTACCTGCTGACACCGCCGCCTGCGGGTGCTTAATGTAAGGGATGCGCCGCAACTCGCTCGCCACCCGGCTGTTCTTCTCCGCGACCGCCTGGGTGGTGGTGATCCTGACCTTGACCGGCTTTGCGCTGTCGTCGGTCTACCGCAACGCCACCGAGCGCGCGTTCGACCGCAGGCTCAATCTCTATTTGCGCAACCTGGTCGCCGAGGTCGCCACCCCCGACGAGCCGCCGGACCACCAGTTCCAGTCGCTCGGCGAGCCGTTGTTCGAGCTGCCTCTGTCGGGCTGGTATTGGCAGATCACCCGCACCGACACCGACAAGGCGGAGGTGCGGGCGTCCCGTTCGCTCTGGGACAAGAAGTTGCCCAAGCTCGAGGACAAGGGCGCCGAGCTGACCGCGGCCGGCGTCCGGGTGGCCTATGTCGACGGCCCGGAGGGGCAGGAGCTGCGGATGGCGGAGCGGCCGGTCGATCTCGGCACCGACGGCAAGTTCCTGGTCAGCGTTGCCGGCGATGCCAGCGAGATTGACGAGGAGACGCGCAGTTTCGACTACTATCTCGGCAGCACCTTCACCGCGCTCGGCATCGTGCTGCTCCTGACCACGATCTTCCAGGTTCGCTTCGGGCTCGCGCCGCTGAAGCGTATCTCGGAGGCGATCGCCGACATCCGCTCCGGGCGGGCCGAGCGGCTGGAGGGCGTGTTTCCGGTCGAGATCGCCCCGCTCGCGCGCGAGACCAACGCGCTGATCGATGCCAATCGGGAGATCGTCGAGCGCGCTCGCACCCATGTCGGCAACCTTGCTCACGCCATCAAGACGCCGCTGTCGGTGATCGTGAACGAGGCGTCCGCGCACGGCATCGATCCCTTCGCCGCCAAGGTCCTGGAGCAGGCCGACATGATGCGCGACCAGGTCGCTCGCCATCTGGAGCGGGCGCGCATCGCGGCCCGCGTCACGATCGTCGGCACCGTCACCGAGGTCGCGCCTGCGGTCGAGGCGCTGCAGCGGACCATGGGCAAGATCCATCGGGACCGCAGCGTCACGATCGAGGTCAAGGCCGATCCGAAGGCGAACTTCCGTGGCGAGCGCCAGGATCTCGAGGAAATGGTCGGCAATCTCGTCGACAATGCCTGCAAATGGGCGACCGCGCGGGTGTTCATCGAGGTGATGTCGGAGCGCGCGGCCGAACGGGGGGAGGGGCCGATGCTGCGGATCATCGTCGATGATGATGGGCGGGGCCTGTCCGCCGCAGAACGGGCGCAGGTCTCGCGCCGCGGCCAGCGGCTCGACGAGTCCAAGCCGGGCTCCGGGCTCGGGCTGTCCATCGTGGTCGATCTGGCCGCGCTGTACGGCGGCAGTCTCTCCCTCAGCGATGCCCCGATCGGCGGCCTGCGGGCCGAGCTGCGACTGCCTGCGGTGTAATCACGGGGGCGGGGCAAACTTGCTAAAGGACTTTCTTAATACGGTCGTCGGTATGTTGGCGCCTACGCGCCTGCCTTTCGTGCGACGCCGGCATCAGCAAACCGGGCCATGAGCCAGACACCGAACGAGCGGCTGAAGGAATATCTCGGGCAGCTTACGCCCCAATCCCAGGCGCTGCTCATGCAGGAATTCGAGCGGGCGATCGCGCGCGGCGAGGACCAGGCGGTGGCGAGCATCGTGCTCGAAATGCTCCGCAAGGTCATGCGCATGCCGTCCGCCACTGCGTCGGCGTCGGGGAACCTCCGCGCGCCCGTCCGGGCCGATGGCAGCCGTCAGCATGGCGGCGAGGCCGCCCGCCTGTTCTTTCGGCCGCTGGAGCCCTTTCTGATCGAGGGCAGCCTGCCACCGCGGCCCGGCCAGGTTCGTCGGGCGTCGTTGATGCCGGTCTGGCAATGGCTCTCCCGGGAGGGGGCGCCCGAGCCGTTGCGCGAGTTCGAGACGGCCTATTCCGACTCCCGCGAAACCGGTGTTTCACGGGATATCGAGATTTCGGTCCGCAAGCTGCAGATGGCCGCGGCGGACGCGATCTTCAAGCTCACGTCGCCCGCGGGCGGCGACAAGCAGCGCGCGCTGGCCCGAGTCGGCCCGCCCGAAGTGGTCGAGGATCTGTTGCCGATCGGAGCGGTGCTGCATGCCCGCGAGGCATTGGACGGATTCGTCGCCCGCATTCCCGGGGTCATGCGGGTGTTCGGCGATTCCCAGATCACCTCGGTCTGCGAGGCGCTCAACATCCCGACCCTGCAGACGCCGCAGGTGCTGCCGTTCGCCTTGTCGCTGGCCATCCAGCGGCTGACCGCGCCGTGGCAGATCATTCGCCTGGCCATCAAGATAGCGGCCTCGGATGACGAGGTCAGGGTCGCCGCGACATCCTACAGCGTCGCGGTCACGATTGCGCTGCACGATCTGTTCTGTCTGGCATCGACCCTGCGGTTCGACATCAGGCGCAGTCAGTTCGCCAACGTGCCCGAGAACCTCAAGGCCCTGCATGACGGCGTGAGGGGGCTGCGGACCGAATTGGACCTGCGCCAGGAATCCACCTGGGGCAAGCAGCTTGCCTCGATTCGAGCGGACATCTCCGACACCGTGCAATCGGAGATCGAGAGTGTGCCCGGACGGGTCCGCCGCATCCTGCGTCAGCGGCCCGACAAGGAAATCCCGATCGGGTCCGGCATCGACGGCTCGGAAGTCGACGAGGTTGCCGCGTTGATCGCCTTCGTTGCGGTGTGCCGCACCTACGCCAGTGAACTCGCGATCAACGAGGTCACGCTGCGCAGCTATTCGGAACTGCAGCAATATGTGGAGAAGGCCACCGAAGCGCTGGTGGAGTCGCTGCGCGGCGGCGACATCAAGGCGCGTGCCTATCGGCAGATGCAGGCGCAGGCTGCCGTGCGCTTCTGCGAGGTGCTGTTCGGCCAGGAATATGCATCGCTGATGAGCAGGGCCATCGACAACGCGCTCCCAACAGAGCGCAAGTCGTCGCGCGCAAACTAGGCAGACCACCCTGCAATTTGCGGTTGACGTTATCGTGGTATGAAAGTACCGTGCGCGCCAAATAGACTGCAAAAACTTTGGCGCATGAATTCCGTCATCAACTTCGTTGAACTCGAGAACCGCGTCATTTCGGCGACATATCGGAACCTGATGGTCAAGGCCAAGGTCGTGTTGGTCGACAGGGACAGCGGCGTGCAGCTGGCTGATCCCGTCGTCACGATCTCGTCCACGCTTCCCAACGGCTCGCTCCGAATCAGGCTGCCGGACTCGGTGAGGTCAGGAACCTATTTTCTTCGCGCGCACAATGCGCGTGGCGACGAAGTGGCGCGCAGCGTCGATTTCGAGGTCGGTTAACGGTCTATTATTGCGGGATTTTCGGCTTTTGGCCCGCACGCAGAATTGACTATTGTCAATTGCCCGTCTGCGCGGCCGTGGTGTAAAGCCCGCGTCGGGCCCTAGAATGGGTCTAACGCTGGAATCCACCCTGATGACGTTGTGGTTTGTGTTCGCGCTGATGACCGCCGCAGCGATGTTCGCTGTGCTGCTGCCATTGGGGCTTCGCGGCCGATCGCATGTCGCGGGCACGGAGACGGCAGTCTACAAGGATCAGCTCGCCGAAATCGATCGCGATGCCGCCGCCAGCCTGATCGGCGCCGCCGAGGCCGAGGCGGCGCGGGTGGAGATCAGCCGTCGCCTGCTCGCGGCCAGCGATCGCGAACGTGGTCCGCCCGCGCAGCCCAGCGGGAGACCGCGGCGCGCGGCAGCCGTGCTCGCGCTCTTGGGATTGCCCGCGTTGGCGATCGCAGTCTACCTGCCGCTCGGCTCACCGCGGCTTCCCGATTTTCCGCTGGCCGCGCGGATGGCGGCTCCGAATGAAGCCCAGCCCGTCGAGCGGCTGGTGGCGCAGGTCGAGCAGCATCTGCAGGAGAAGCCGACCGATGCGCGCGGCTGGAGCGTGCTCGCGCCGGTGCTGGCGAAGCTCGGCCGCTATGACGATGCCGTGCGCGCCTACCGCAATGCCATCACCTATGGCGGCGAGAACGCTGATTGGCATGCCGATCTGGGCGAGATGCTGGTTGCAGCCGCCGGCGGCGTTATCACCGACGAGGCCAAGGCCGAGTTCGACCGTGCCCTGGCGCTGGACGCCAACGAGACGAAGGCCGGCTATTTCCGCGGCGCCGCGGCCGAGCAGGACGGCCGCAAGGAAGATGCCGCCGCGATCTGGCGCGGCATGCTCGACAAGGCGCCGCCCGACGCGCCGTGGCGCTCCTTCGTACAGGCCGCGCTCGCCCGCGTCGGCGGTGCGGTGGCGCCGGCGCTGTCGGACGGCACCATGGCGGCCGCAAAGGACATGAGCGAAGGCGACCGCGCGACCATGATCCGCGGCATGGTGGAGCGGCTCGCGACGCGGCTGAAGCAGAACGGCGACGATGTCGACGGCTGGCTGCGTCTGGTGCGCGCCTATGTGGTGATGGGCGACCGCGAGAAGGCGAAGGAGGCCGTGGCCGACGCGAGGCAGGCCGTCGCCAATGACGCCGAGCGGCTCAAGCAACTCAACGAGGGTCTGAGGAACATCGGGCTCGATGGCTAGGCAGTGATCGGAAAATGACGCGCAAGCAACGCCGGCTGACACTCATCGGATGCTCGCTCGCCGTGCTCGCGCTGGCGGCCGGGCTCGTCCTGTATGCGTTGCGCGATTCGATCGTGTTCTTTTCGACGCCGTCGATGGTCGCCGAGCAGCATATCGCGCCCGGCCGACGCTTTCGGCTGGGCGGCCTGGTGCAGCCGGGCTCGCTGAAGCGCGGCGACAATCTCGCCATCACCTTCGAGGTCGCCGACGGCAATGCGAGGCTTCCGGTGGCCTATAAGGGTATTCTGCCCGACCTGTTCCGCGAGGGGCAGGGGGTGGTCGCCGAAGGCGAGCTCGATGCTTCCGGCACCTTCAAGGCCGACACCGTGCTCGCCAAGCATGACGAAACCTACATGCCGAAGGAAGTGGCCGACGCCTTGAAGAAGCAGGGACACTGGAAAGACGACTACGGCAAGGAGGCGGCCGCCAATGCGGAAGCCAGGCAGGCGACCCCGGGAGTGACGCAGTGATCGCGGAATCCGGACATTACGCCATGGTGCTGGCGCTCGCTCTGGCGCTGATCCAGTCCACCGTGCCGCTGCTCGGCGCGCGGCTCTCCGATCCGGCCCTGATGAACATCGCCCGCTCGACTGCGCTCGCCCAGCTCCTGTTCGTGGCCTTTTCCTTTGCCGCGCTCGTGACGCTGCACGTGACCTCGGATTTCTCCGTCGCCAACGTGTTCGAGAATTCGCACTCGCTGAAGCCGCTGATCTACAAGGTCACAGGCGTCTGGGGCAATCACGAAGGCTCGATGCTGCTGTGGGTCTCGATCCTCGCCTTGTTCGGCGGCCTGGTCGCAGCCTTCGGCGGCAACCTGCCGCGCTCGCTGCGCGCCCGCGTGCTGGCGGTGCAGGCCTGGGTCGCCAGCGCCTTCTATCTGTTCATCCTGGGCACCTCCAATCCGTTCCTGCGGCTGCCCAATCCGCCGATCGAGGGCAGGGACCTCAATCCCGTGCTGCAGGATATCGGGCTCGCCGTCCATCCGCCGATGCTCTATCTCGGCTATGTCGGCTTCTCGATCTCGTTCTCCTTCGCGATCGCGGCGTTGCTGGAGGGGCGCATCGACGCGGCCTGGGCACGCTGGGTGCGGCCCTGGACCCTGATCGCCTGGATATTCCTGACGCTCGGCATCGCGATGGGCTCGTACTGGGCCTATTACGAGCTCGGCTGGGGCGGCTGGTGGTTCTGGGATCCGGTCGAGAACGCATCGCTGATGCCGTGGCTTGCCGGCACGGCACTGTTGCATTCGGCGCTGGTGATGGAGAAGCGCGAGGCGCTCAAGGTCTGGACCATCCTGCTCTCGATCCTGACTTTCTCGCTGTCGCTGCTCGGCACCTTCCTGGTGCGCTCCGGCGTGCTCACCTCGGTGCACGCTTTCGCGACCGACCCGACGCGCGGCGTGTTCATCCTCCTGATCCTCTGCGTCTTCATCGGCGGCAGTTTGATGCTGTTCGCCTGGCGGGCCTCGGCGCTGAAGCAGGGCGGGCTGTTCGCGCCGATCTCGCGCGAAGGCGCGCTGGTGCTGAACAATTTGTTTCTCACCACCGCCTGCGCCACCGTGTTCATCGGCACGCTGTATCCGCTCGGCTTGGAGGTGCTGACCGGTGCGAAAATCTCGGTGGGCGCACCGTTCTTCAATCTCACCTTCGCCCCGTTGTTCCTGCTGGTGATGATCGCGCTGCCGTTCGGGCCGATGCTGGGCTGGAAGCGCGGCGACCTTCTGGGCGCCGCCCAACGCCTGCTCGCCGCCGGCGTGGTCGCATTGTTCGCCGTCGCCATCGCCTGGGCCTGGACCAGCGGCGGCGCGGCGCTGGCGCCGCTCGCCATCGGGCTCGCGGTGTTCGTCATCGCGGGCGCGCTCACCGACCTCGCCGAGCGGATCGCGCTGTTTCGCGCGCCATTCGGCGTCGCGATGCGGCGCATGCGCGGCCTGCCTCGCTCGATCTGGGGCACGGCTTTCGCGCATGCGGGCATCGGCATAGCTCTGATCGGCATCGTTTGTGAGACCACCTGGAACACCGAATATCTCGGTACGATGAAGGCGGGCGACGCGGCCAACGTCGCCGGCTACGAGCTCAGGCTCGAGGGCCTGTTCCAGGAGCAGGGTCCGAACTACCGGGAGACCACGGCCCCGTTCACCGTCTATGGCGGCGGTCAACGTATCGCCGTGATGCGGCCGTCGAAGCGCAGCTTCACCACCCGCGGCGGCATGTCGACGACGGAGGCGGCGCTACTGACGCGTGGTGCCAGCCAGCTCTACATCTCGCTCGGCGACGCCACGCCGGATGGCGGCATCGCGGTGCGGATCTATCACAAACCGATGGTGCTGCTGATCTGGCTTGGCCCCGTGCTGATGGCGTTCGGCGGCATGCTGTCGCTATCGGACCGGCGGTTGCGGGTCGGCGCACCCAAGCCCGCAAAGGCGTTGCGGGGACTGCAGCCGGCGGAGTGAGGCGATGAAACGAGTTCTTGCGCTGCTCTTCATCGTCGCCGCCATCAGCGTCACGGCGGCGCGCGCGGTGCAGCCCGATGAGATCATGGCCGATCCGGTCAAGGAAGCCCGGGCCCGCGACCTGTCGCGCGAATTGCGCTGCATGGTGTGCCAGAACCAGTCGATCGACGATTCCGAGGCGCCGCTCGCGCGCGACTTGCGGCTCCTGGTGCGCGAGCGGATCGCGGCCGGCGACAGCGACGGCCAGGTGATCGATTTCCTGGTGGCGCGCTACGGCGAGTTTGTGCTGCTGAAGCCGCGCTTCGAACGGCGGACGGTGCTGCTCTGGCTGGTGCCGCCCTTCGTGTTGCTCGGTGGTGGCCTCGCGCTGTGGCTGAATGGCAGGCGCCGCTCCGGGCACGGAGGTGTGGGGCCATCGCAGCCGGCGCTGACCGCCGAAGAGGAAGCCCGGCTCGCGGCTCTACTTGCGGCCGACGCTCCGCCGGAAAAGTCGTAGCCGATCGACGGCGGCTGTCGCGGCGGTTTCCACCCGGGAACTGCCTTCATATCGCAACGCATGTCGGAACTGCGATAAACTGCCGCACCGACCGTCGCCATCATTACAAAAGTTTAACGGGCCCGCCAGCGCACCGTAAGGCGTTGGTCCCCATGTTCAGGCACGAAACGGTGCCCCCTGGGGCACCTCGTCCTCAAGGCTCTGGAGAAAGCTGCATGACCGAACGTCCGACCGATCTTTCATCTTTCCCATCATACCGGCCCGGCCGTTCGCTGCTGTCAGTGCGCAAATTCGCGTTGCTGGCGTCGGTCGTCGCGGGTCTCGGAATTGCGATCTATGGCTTCGACCCGTCGTCACATTCGTCCGATCTGTTCACGACGCCGGCGCATGCGCAGGTCAACAACGA
>NZ_JAFAVV010000131.1 GCF_019242285.1 Bradyrhizobium sp. | reverse complement strand
CCGTGATGTCGGCGCCGTCGAACAGGATGTTTCCGGCGCGGGCGCGCGGCCGGCCGAAGATCGTCATCATCAGGGTCGACTTGCCGGCGCCGTTGGCGCCGATCAGGGCCACGATCTCGCCCGGGTGAATCTCCAGGTCCACGCCCTTCAGAGCCTCGATCTTGCCATAGGCCGCGCGCAGGCCGCGGACCGCGAGCAGGGGGATGGGGGAAGTCGATGTCATTCGGCTCGCCCCTTGGACGCGGGTGGTGCTCTCCCTCCCCCTGAAAGGGGGAGGGTCGGGGTGGGGGTTGTCGCCGCTTGCGATAATCTCTCGATATGCGCGACGAGGTCGCTCAGTACGCCTTCCAGATTCGACAACACGTCGTTGTTCCAGTACCGGACAACCGTCACCCCCTTCTTAGAGAGCCACTGTGCCCGGCGATCATCGGCCGGTTTGCGTTGTGCGGCGTGTTGTCCACCGTCTACTTCAACCGCCAGACGAAGGCGTGAACAATAGAAGTCGATCGTGTAGGGGCCGATCGGGTGCTGCCTTCGGAAAGAGAAACCGTTGAGTTGATCGCGGCGCAACGCGCGCCACAGCCGAAGTTCTGCGTCGGTCATATTGACGCGGAGAGAGCGCGCCCTAGCGGTCATATCTTTCGTGCGGGAAAAGCGTGACCCCCAGCCGCCCGCTTCGCGGTCGACCTCCCCCTGGCAGGGGAAGGTGGACTTTTCGCGGGGCTCGGTCATGTGTCGCTCTCCATGACCGCGATCGCTTCCTCCTCGTCGGCGCCGAGATAGGCGGCGATCACCTTGGGATCGTCGCGCACCTGTTGCGGCGTGCCCTCGGCGATCTTGACGCCATAATCCATCACCACGACATGGTCGGAAATCTCCATCACCACGCTCATGTCATGCTCGATCAGGAGGATCGAGGTGCCTTCCTCGGCGCGGATCGAGAGCAACAGCTCGTTGAGCGCCGCGCTCTCGCGCGCGTTCAGCCCGGCGGCCGGCTCGTCGAGGCAGAGCAAAGCGGGCTCGGTGCACATGGCGCGGGCGATCTCGAGGCGCCGCTGATCGCCATAGGGCAGGTTGCCGGCGGCGTCGTCGGCGCGCTCGAACAGGCCGATGCGCCTGAGCCAGAAGCTCGCAAGGTCGATGGCGCGCTTCTCGGCGGCGCGGTAGGACGGCGCCCCGATCAACCCGAGCAGGGTCAGGCCCGAGGCCCGCATCAGCATGTTGTGCTGGGCGACCATCAGGTTCTCCAGCGCGGTCATGCCCGGAAACAGCCGGATGTTCTGGAAGGTGCGCGCGACCTTGGCCTGCTTGGCGATCCGGAAGTCGTTCAGCCGCTCCAGCGCGATCTCGGCCGCGCCGTGGGTGAGGCGAATGGTCCCGCTGGTCGGCTTGTAGAAGCCGGTGATGCAGTTGAACACCGTGGTCTTGCCGGCGCCGTTCGGGCCGATCAGCGCCGTGATCCGCCGACGCCCGGCGTCGAAGGACAATTCGTTGACGGCGACGATGCCGCCAAAGCGCATCGTCAGTTGGTCGACGCCCAAGATGCGATCGGTGCGGTCGCCGCTCATCCGTGTCCTTCCTTGACGAGGTCGGAGGAGATGACATGCGCTTCCTTCAGATACACGGTCGGCGCGCGATGGCCGATGATGCCGCGCGGCCGCCAGATCATCAGCAGCACCATGGCGAGGCCGAACACCAGCATGCGGTACTGCTCCAGGCCGCGGAACAGCTCGAAGCCGCCGATCATCGCGAGGGCTGCAAGCGCCACGCCGAGCTGCGAACCCATGCCGCCGAGCACGACGATGGCGAGCACCAGCGCCGATTCCTGGAAGGTGAAGGATTCGGGGCTGATGAAGCCCTGCCTGGTGGCGAAGAAGGCGCCGGCAAAGCCGCCGAACATGGCGCCGGTGGCAAACGCCGTCAGCTTGGTCGTGGTGGTGTTGATGCCGAGCGCGCGGCAGGCGACCTCGTCCTCGCGCAATGCCTCCCAGGCCCGCCCGATCGGCAGGCGCCGCAACCGGATCGTCACCCAGTTGGTGAGCAGCGCCAGCCCAAGGATCAGATAGAACAGGAACACGATGCGATGGGTCGGCGAGAACTCGATGCCGAGCCTGGCGGCGAGGCCGTCGTCAGAGTTGTCGAGCGGAATGCCGAACAGGGTCGGGCGCGGAATGCTGGGGATGCCGTTCGGCCCGCCGGTCAGGCTCTGCCAGTTGATGATGACGAGGCGGATGATCTCGCCGAAGGCGAGCGTCACGATCGCCAGGTAGTCGCCGCGAAGCCTGAGCACCGGAAAACCCAGCATCACCCCCCACAGTGAGGCGAGCAGGCCGGCAAGCGGCAGGCAGACCCAGAACGAGAGGTCGAAGGTAGTGGCCAACAACGCGTAGGAATAGGCGCCGACGGCGTAGAACGCGACATAGCCGAGATCGAGCAGTCCGGCGAGCCCGACCACCACGTTCAATCCCCAGCCCAGCATCACATAGGTGAGCACGAGGATGGCGAGGTCGAGAATGTAGCGCTGGTCGTAGAAGATCACCGGCACCAGCAGGGTGAAGATCAGGAGCGCCGGCGGCAGCAAGCGCCCGGCAAAGGCGATGCCGTTCTGCACCGAGGCGGGAACGAGCTGGCTGGTGCCGGCCGGCCCGAGCCATTGTCGCACCAGCTCGATCACGAGGCTGCCGACGAAGGTGGCGGCGACCAGGCCCGCAAGCTCGTCGAACCGCGTCCAGTAGATCAATTGCCCCGTGGGCCCGGCCTCGGTGCGGATGCCGACCATCAGCGAGAACAGCACCAGCGAGACGAAGGCGGAAAGCGCGGCCTTCTTGAAGGCAAAGGCGAAATGCAGCACGCGCCTGGCGTGCGGTTTGTCGGGCTCGGACATGCTCACGCGGGCCTAGACTTTTTCGACTTCGGGTCGGCCGAGCAGGCCGGTCGGCAGGAAGATCAGCACCACGATCAGGATCGAGAAGGCGGCGACGTCCTTGTATTCGATCGAGAAATAGGCCGACCACATCGTTTCGATCAGCCCGATGGCGAGTCCTCCCAGCATCGCGCCGGGCAGCGAGCCGATGCCGCCGAGAACGGCGGCGGTGAACGCCTTGATGCCGGCCACGAAGCCCATGTAGAAATCGACCAGGCCGTAATAGAGCAGGTACATCATGCCGGCGACGGCGGCCAGCGCAGCTCCGATCACGAAGGTCATGGAGATGGTGCGGTCGACGTCGACGCCGAGCAGCGCCGCCATGGTCTGGTCCTGCTCGCAGGCGCGCATGTCGCGCCCCAGCCGGGTGCGCGACACCAGCCAGGTGAACACCAGCAGCAGTGCCACCGTGGTGAGCACGACGATGATCTGCACGTTGGAGACCTGCACCGCAAAACCGTTGCGCTCGGCAAGCTCGTAGCCGCCGGTGATGATCGGCGGCACCGGCTTCACGCGCGCGCCCTGCGCCACCTGCGAGTAGTTCGACAGCACGAACGACATGCCGATCGCCGACAGCATCGGCGCGAGGCGGAAGGAGTGCCGCAGCGGCCGATAGGCGATGCGCTCCACCGTCCAGCCGTAGAGCGCGGTGATCGCCATCGAGACCAGCAGCACGATCAGGAGGATCAGCGGGATCGCGGTCAGCCCGAAGGAGACCAGAATCAGGAACGAGATCAACGCGATGAATCCGCCGATCATGAAGATGTCGCCATGGGCGAAATTGATCATGCCGACGATGCCGTAGACCATGGTGTAGCCGATGGCGATCAGGCCGTAGATCGAGCCTAGAACGATGCCGTTGATCAATTGCTGGGCGAAATATTCCATGCGCTGCCGATCGTTGGCGCATTTTCCGGCAAAATTGAATGAAGTTTTGCCGCGGTCGAAAATGGCGCTTTTTCCTGACACAGCGAAAGGCTCCGGCAGCCGGACGTCGCGTCATCCTCGTTTTCTAACAGCGGGAACCAGAGGCGGCAACAGCGCTCGAACGCGACTTAAGGCCTTGTACAGAGGAAGTTTTCATGTTGGGCCGCGGGAACCTCGGCTCATGAAACATGCTTGCCTCCAGGCTTTTCGCGCAACCAAGTCGGTGTTCCCGAGTTATCTCCTTTGCGACTTGAAAAAGGGAGATCGCAATGTCCAATCCGAACCAGAAGCCCGGCCAGCAAAACCAGAACCCCGGACAGAAGCCGGGCCAGCAGCAGGGTGGTGGGCAGAAGCCCGGACAGCAGCAGCAGGATCCGAA
>NZ_JAFAVV010000085.1 GCF_019242285.1 Bradyrhizobium sp. | reverse complement strand
GCGTGATGTGAATGTGAAGCGCGGGAATTGATGTCTGTCGACGCCAAAAAGTGACAGACCATCAGAGTGTTATTCGTAAGGTCAGACGTTTCTCGATCCCGCCTTGTCCGCTTTACGTCGTACCCATGCCGAAGAGAAAGTCAAACTGTTGGATCTTTCGCCTGGTGAACAGATCGCAGCGTTGCGCAAAGGAGAAATTGATCTCGCGCTGATCGGCCAAGAGGGCGCTGTGCTTTCCAGCGAGTTTTACGTTCGCGCGACTATAGATTAATCTACGCCCCTTCGCTGCAGCCATAGCCCGCATCGCGACCGCAGGGAAGTGCTGAAAATCCATAACAAGCAGAATGCAGCTCGCCCGCTTACAGGGAATATTCTCGACTGGGTCACCAGCTCGTCCGAATGCTTGTGGCTTCGCGCTGGACAGCAGATCTTCGTGGAATCGCTTCGATTTCCGGCATCGCTGAACTATTAATCCGCTCTCCGCTTTCTTAGCGCGTAAAATCGAAAAACTTGCTCATCGGCTAGAACCGGAGAGTTTCCAAGCACCCGGATCAACCCATTCCCAGCTCGAAGCACATGAAAGATTTGAAGGTTACGGTTCTGGCCAGAGCGAGAGTTCCGATTCTCCTGCTCGGAAACGCTGCTGCGAGCCCTAGCACGACTTTAGGCTCTTCTGCCGGGGAAAAAGAGGGTGGGTGATTGGGTGATTGCACTGGCCTATGGAACTTTATCTTCTCCTTAGCCTCGTCATCGTAGCTGATGCCGCCATCTTGAGGTTTATCCCGAAGCGAAGGCAAATAGTGCGCTTCGCAAGCATGTCGATCCTGTTTGCGGCCGAAACCATATTGCTCGTTGCGCTCGTTCAGTCGCCATTACATCCGGTTTATCGACCGGAAGATCTGCCCCGAACTTTTTGGATCCAAATTCTGATCTGCTCCTGGTGGGTCCTAGCGGCACGTGCGCTGGTCTTGTCTCTGGCCCTGCTGAGGTCCCTGAGAAGATCAGCGGTCAAGAACAAACTTCTGTGGAATGTTATCGCCGCTAGCATCTATATCTGCGCAGGTCTAGCGATTCTAGGGCTCGTTTTCGAATTTCCACTGCAGGGGATTATGGCTACTTCGGGAATCATCGCGATCGTGCTGGGATTGGCCCTGCAAAGCACGCTGGCCGATGTATTCTCCGGCATATCGCTGAACATCGAAAGACCGTTTCAAATCGGAGACGAGATTCTTCTCGAGGGAGGAGCCGAAGGGCAGGTGATTGAGATGAATTGGCGGTCGACCCATCTGCGCAACAGCGCCAACGATCTCGTCATCGTTCCCAATAGCGCAATCGCGAAGATGCGAATCCAAAACCATAGCGGAGGGAGTCGGCGCTATAACGGAAGTCTAACTATTGTTATAGACAGCCGGAACGAGCCGGAACTTGCCCTCGAGACGCTGAAACAGGCGGCCATGACGTGTCCGGCTATCCTAGATCGTCCGACCCCATCCGTCGCCGCTGCCGACTTCAAAGCTGATCGGATCACTTACGAGGTTAATTTCAGCACAGCTTCAATTGCAGCAGCGGGAGATGCAAGGTCACAATTGATTGCGCAGCTCTACAAGCGGGCGCGCCCATCAGGCCGGCCGGGGGTCGGTGGATCGGCAATAGCGCAAGATTCTTTGGAATCGCGTCCAATCTTCCTTTTCAAAGCGAGCGAATTATTTAACCATATCCCACTTCTTGAGCCGCTGAGCTCGTCAGAGAAAGATGAGCTGAACACGAAGATCATCCGGCGTACCTTCGGAGCCGGAGAAGAGCTTTTGACCCAAGGCGCGACGCTCGAAGCTGTCCAGTTTGTTTTCTCCGGCGTCATTGAGGCGACGCGTGAGGTGCAAGATGGGAGGAAGCTCAAAGTGGGGAAGCTTGGACCGGGGGATTCATTTGGGATACTATCGCTTCTAACCGGTATGCATACCGAGGATGTAACTCTAACCTCGCTAACATCCGGGCTCCTCCTGGGCTTATATTCGAAAGATCTCGAGCCGATCCTCCAATCTCGACCTGAATTAATAGAATTGCTCAGCCATTCTGTTTCGAAATTGCAACAATTTATTGCTATGTTCGACCAAGCTGCGATCCAGCCAGCCATAATTAGTCAGCCAGATCTCTTGTGGCATATTAAACAGTTCTTCCGGCTTGGCGCGAGGCGCGATTCAAATTAGCCGTCACGGCCCAGCTTAAACCCAATACCGCAATAGGAGCCAGAATCCACAAAAGTGTCAAAGCAAGCTTGACAGGCGACACACCTGCGTAAGCTGTTGATGTGCAAGCGAGCCGGGTTAAATTTGAACCGACGCCTCCTCAGCGATCTTAGAGCACTTTATAGACCCTTTCCTTCGTCGTGATTCGACGCTGGTTGGAGGGCGTCCGCTCTGTCGGCGCCCCGTGAAACGATGCCGATTCCGGAACAATGGCTACGAGGGGCCGTAGCCTTCGAGGCCGCACCGGTCATCGTTGTTACACGACGGACTTATGGCCTCCCGAGGTCGCGTTCCGAGAAATAAAGATCCCGGAGATTATGCCGGCTCACTCGCAGTATCTCGTCGGATAATGATGGGTTCGCCCGGGCAACAGCGCGAGCAAGAATGACAGCTCCCACCAATTCAGACATCAACTGAATGGCTAGCTCCCGGCCGGGCCGGCGCCTTCATCTTCCGCCCCTCTCTTTTTGCGAGGTACGAAGCGAAAATCTTCAAGTCATCCTCGATTCCCTTGGCAAATCGGGTTCGAATCTCCTTGCCTTTGCGAGCTGCGTCGCAGTCCGGCGAATGATTCGTGTGTGGGCAGGGGAAAGAAAATTTGACCTCCCTGCAATTTGCTTTTCAAGGATGATAGTGGCTTGACTTTACAACGGTATACAACATCATTGGGCTGGCTTCAATCACCTCACAGCCATGCCCGCTGAAGAACCGAAAGCCGCTCCCTCCGGGCAATCCGCGTCTTCCCAACCAGCGCAAAAGCCGCCCGTTGTTCCGCTGCGCAAACGGCGACGGAAGCTCGTTCTAATGGGAGCGCTATTGGCGATCGCGGTGCTTGTTGTCGGCGTTCCGCGGATATTCCGTGCGCTGAACACCGTCTCGACCGACGACGCCTATGTGAACGGTTATGTGACCTTCGTCGCCCCACGGGTGGCCGGCCAGGTGGCTCGCGTCTTGGTCGACGACAATAATCGCGTAAAAAAGGGAGACGTACTCGTCGAGCTTGATCCTGAGCCCTTTCAAGTACAGGTTGCCATCAAACAGGCGGCGCTCGATGCCGCTCAGGCGGACCTTGTCGTTGCCGAAGCCAATGTCCGCGCGGCGGTGGCGCAGGCCAGGAGCCACCGTTTCAAGCTCGCCCGCGCCATCGAGGATGTGGACAATCAAATCGCGCTGATCCGGGCACGGGTCGCGACGTGGGAGCAAAGCAAGGCAACGATGGCGCTCGCCCAGGCGGAGTTCGACCGGGCGGCACGCTTGTTGTCTACCAAGGTGGTGAGCGCCGAGGAATTTGACCAGAGACGCGAAGCGCTGGACGTGGCAAAAGCGCAAGTTACACAGGCTTTCGAAAACATCCTGCAGGCGCGCGTCGCTCTTGGCCTGCCTGCCGAAGCTCCCCAGGGCGCAAGCCTCGGCGACGTACCCCCAGATCTCGACCAGACCTTCTCCTCCGTTCGCGAAGCGCTGGCGGCGCTGATCCAGAGCGCAGCGCCCCTGGGGGTCGTACCATCGTCGTACGATCTCACGCCAAAACAGACCTTAGCCGAGTTCTACAAGCGCGATCCAGGCGGCAAAGTCGATCGCATCTACGCTGAGATTATCAAGAATGCGCCGGCCCTTCAGCAAGCCAAGGCGAATCTGCTGCGAGCGCAGCGCGATCTGGACCAGGCAAAGCTCGATTTGCGATACACCACGATCGTCGCCGAAATCGACGGTGTCATTACTCGCCGGAACGTGAATCCCGGTAATAACGTGCAGGTCGGTCAAAGCCTGATGGCCATCCGCTCCCTGCGGGACATCTGGGTCGACGCGAACTTCAAGGAAACGCAGTTGCGTAATTTGCGGATCGGCCAGCGCGTGGATCTGGAAGTCGATATGTATGGTGGCAAGCGAACTTTCGAAGGGCGTATTTCCGGCTTCACCTTCGGAACCGGGTCGACCCTGGCGCTATTGCCGGCCCAGAACGCGACCGGCAACTTCGTCAAAGTAGTGCAACGGTTGCCGGTACGCATCGATGTGACGAACTACGATCCTGATAAGCTGCCTCTTTTCGTTGGCCTCTCGGTCAGTCCCTCAGTAGATTTGAAAACTCCGCCGACGGGGTCGAACGCGGGCAAATTTCTTCAGGAGCCGGCCCCAGAGAGTCCCTCCCCTTCTCCGGCGCTAAGCAAGCCATGAGTGTGACGCTGTCTGCCGCCTCATCTCCAATCGCGACGACCAGGCCTCGGGAATTTAATCCATGGATCATCGCGCTCGCCGTAGTGGTGCCGACCTTCATGGAAGTGCTGGATACCACGATCGCGAATGTTGCCTTGCGCTACATAGCTGGGGGTCTCTCCGCAGCGGTCACCGACAGCGAATGGGTGATCACCAGCTATCTGGCCGCCAATGCCATTATCCTGCCTATCTCCGGCTGGCTCGCAGCCCAGCTCGGACGACGCAACTATTTTCTGATTTCCATCGCGGTTTTTACCATTAGCTCCGTGCTTTGCGGCATGGCCACAAGTTTGACCCAGCTGATACTCTTTCGTGTGATGCAGGGCCTTGCCGGCGGCGGTCTTCAGCCCTCCAGCCAAGGTATCCTGCTCGATGCCTTCCCGATAGAGAAACAGGGCGCGGCCCAAACCCTTTTTGGCGTTGCGGCCCTCATCGCGCCTGTGGTCGGGCCTACCTTAGGCGGCTGGATTACCGACCAATATTCCTGGCAATGGATCTTCTTTATCAATCTTCCGGTGGGCGGGCTGGCTTTCCTTCTCTGCTGGGCGATGGTTCGTGATCCAGAGTACTTTCGTAACCAGAGAGCAGAATTGAGAAAGCGGCCGCTCAATTTCGACTCGATCGGCCTCGGATTGCTCGTGATTACCCTGGTGTGCTGGGAGGTACTTCTTAGCAAGGGACAAGAGTGGGATTGGCTTGGCGATCCCTTTGGCCGGGTGCAGACACTAGCGATCCTGATGTTCGTCGGGGCGATCTGCCTCGTCATCTGGGAAACGCGGCATGCGAGTCCGATCGTGAACTTCAGGCCCTTGCGCGACCGCAACTTCGCCATCTCCTGTATCGTCATTTTCTGCTCCTTCGGAGTGCTCTACGGATCAAGCACGTTGTTGCCAGCACTGCTGGAATCGCTCTTCGGTTACGACGCTTTCCATGCCGGACTCGTTTTGTCTCCGGCGGGCGTTTTTACCATCCTCGCCATTGTCGTCGTCGGCGCTCTCATTGGGCGCGGCGTCGACGCGCGCTGGCTGATCGCCACTGGCCTGCTCATCCTCGCCGCCGGCAACTTCTGGATGTCGCAGCTGAACCTTGAA
Source organism: Bradyrhizobium sp. (assembly GCF_019242285.1). Taxonomy (GTDB): domain Bacteria; phylum Pseudomonadota; class Alphaproteobacteria; order Rhizobiales; family Xanthobacteraceae; genus Bradyrhizobium. Next base: position 159 of record NZ_JAFAVV010000085.1, on the reverse strand, counting down.
ATATCCGCCTGGCAGGTCGTCTGGCCACGCGTGGTTCTGGTCGGCGGATTGGGCCTGGTATTCGCGCCGCTCAACGTCGCCGCTTATCTTTACATACCGCGCTCCATACGCGGCGCTGCCGTAGGTCTCCTGGCACTGTTGCGAAACGAAGGAGGCAGC
>NZ_JAFAVV010000920.1 GCF_019242285.1 Bradyrhizobium sp. | reverse complement strand
AAACCAAGTGACGCGTCAGCGCGCGCCGGCCGACGTCATCGTGCCGGCGGACGCGGGGGCGTACGCGAAGCGATCCTCCGATCCCAACCAGACGAACCTTTGCGGCCGGCGAGGCCCCGCGGAATGGTCGGATATACAGCGCAGCGAAAAAGAAGTGACGCATCATGGTTCCCGGCGACGGCCGACGGATGATTTTGTGCCGGCGGACGCGGCGGCGACGCGGTTCTCACACTGTGATTGGTGCGGACGTCGCTGTTCCCCCTTCATCCGTCTCGTGTTCCTGCGCCGGTAGGCCCGGTGTCAGACGCAAGGAGAGCTCATGACGATCCCGCCCGAAGTCGAGGCGCAGATCCTGCGTCTCTATTACGTCGAGAAATGGCGCCGGGGCACCATCGCCCGCCAGCTGCACATGCACCATGGCACGGTGACCCGGGTGCTGGATCAGGCCGGCCTGCCCGGCACCGATCCGCCGCGACGTCCCACAAAGGTCGACCCGTACCTGCCGCTGATCCTCGAGACGCTGCAGAAGTATCCCAGGCTCACCGCCAGCCGCCTGTTCGCGATGGTGTGCGAACGCGGCTACAAGGGCAGTCCCGATCACTTCCGGCACAGGATCGGCTGTCTTCGTCCGCGCCCGCCCGCCGAGGCCTATCTGCGCTTGCGGACCCTTCCCGGCGACCAGGGCCAGATCGACTGGGGTCACTTTGGGCACCTCACCATCGGACGCGCCCGCCGGCCGTTGATGGCCTTTGTCACGGTGCTGAGCTGGTCGCGCCGGATCTTCCTGCGCTTCTTCCTCGACGCGAGGATGGAGAACTTTCTGCGCGGCCATGCGGCGGCATTTGCTGCCTGGAACGGCTGTCCCCGGGTCCTCCTTTATGACAATCTTCGCAGCGCCGTGCTCGAGCGTCACGGCGATGCGATCCGCTTCCATCCGGTGCTGCTCTCGTTCGCCGCCCATTATCGCTTCGAGCCGCGTCCCGTCGCGGTGGGCAGGGGGAACGAAAAAGGCAGAGTCGAACGGGCGATTCGCTATGCACGCGACAGCTTCTTCGCCGCGCGCCGGTTCAGCGATCTCGATGATCTCAATAGCCAGGCCGACGACTGGTGCAACGGCATCGCCGCCGACCGGCCGTGTCCCGAAAACAGGGACGTCACGGTTCGCGAAGCCTTCGCCGAGGAAGCGCCCAAGCTGCTGGCGTTGCCGGACAGCTCCTATCCGCTGAGCGAGCGTGTCGCCGTCAAGGCCGGCAAGACACCTTATGTCCGCTTCGATCTGAACGACTACAGCATTCCACACACGAAGGTGCAGCGCATTCTCACTGTGCTCGCCGATCCCGATATCGTGCGCATCGTCGACGGCGCCGAGGTGATCGCCCGTCATCCCCGCAGCTACGACAAGGGCAAGCAGATCGAGGACCCGGCTCATCTGCAGGACCTCGTCGACGAGAAGCGCGCCGCGCGCCATCACCGCGGCGTCGACCACCTCGCAACGGCAGTGCCGACCGCTCAGGCCCTGCTGCAGGGCGCGGCCACCCGCGGTGACAATCTCGGCGCCATCACCGCTGACCTGCTGCGGCTGCTCGATCGCTATGGCGCCGCCGAGCTCGACGCCGCGATCAATGAGGCGCTCGCGCGCGGCGTGCCGCACCCCAACGCGGTACGCCTGGCGCTCGACCGGCGCCGCGAGCAGCGAAACCAGCCGCCGCCCATTGCCGTCGACTTGCCGGACCACGTCAAAGCCCGTGACGCGATCGTGAAACCGCACCGCCTTGAAACCTATGACCGGCTCAGCCTCACCAACAAAGAGGACGCGACTGATGAGTAAACTCGACGCTCTGCATGCACGCGCCGGAGCCCTCGGCCTGTATGGGATCCTCGCGCACTGGAACGAAATTGCTGCCACCGAATGGGTCGAACGCGCCATCGAATGGGAGGAGCAGGAGCGCGGTCGGCGCAGTCTCGAACGCCGGCTCACAAACGCTCACCTCGGACGCTTCAAGCCGGTCTGCGACTTCGACTGGTCGTGGCCCAAATCCTGCGACCGCGCTGCCTTCGAATCCCTGATGACGCTCGAGTTCCTCAAGGATGCCGCCAACGTCGTGCTGGTCGGGCCGAACGGCGTCGGCAAGACCACGCTGGCGTGTAACATCGCTTATCAGGCGGTCGTCCACGGTCATACCGTGCTGTTCACCACCGCCGGCCAGATGCTCGGCGATCTTGCGGCTATCGACAGCGATACCGCCCTGCGAAGTCGCCTCCGGCACTACGCACGTCCCGCGCTGCTCTACATCGACGAAGTGGGGTATTTATCCTATTCGAACCGCCATGCCGACCTTTTGTTCGAACTTGTGAGCCGCCGCTACGAAAAGAAGAGCACCATTATCACCACAAATAAGTCCTTCAGCGGATGGAACGAGGTCTTTCCGAACGCCGCCTGCGTCGTCTCCCTGATCGACCGTCTGGTCCACCACGCAGAGATCCTCGAAATCCAGGGAGACTCCTACCGTCTCAAGGAAGCCCAGGAACGAAGCAAGCAGCGCGCGCGCAAACGCAGG
>NZ_JAFAVV010000839.1 GCF_019242285.1 Bradyrhizobium sp. | reverse complement strand
CATCGGCAACCTCAACGCGTCGCTGTTCGCGACCGAGGGCATCGCCTCGGCCGGCCTCGTGCTCGCGCCGCTCGCCGCGCTTGCCTGCGGGCTCGTCATCGCGGTCGGCAACAGGGCGTCCTCGGGTCTGCCCGCCCGCTTCGTCCTGATTTCCGGCTCAGCGATGCCGCAATTACTACTTAATGTGCCACTCTCCGTCACCTTCGTGACCTATGGTGCCGGCCTTCTGTTCCTGCTCTGGTACGTGACGCCGCGTGCCCTCTTCGCGTGCGGGAAACGTCATCTTTGAGACGGATTCGCGCGGTCATGTCGGGGGCATGTTCACGCTGGATGCCTCGAAGAACGACACATCCATCGCACTGGACGCGCTCCGGGCGATCGCCGCCCAGATGGTCTGCATCGGCCACGGCATTTCGTTCTTCATGCCGCAGCTTCGCAATTCCCGCTTCCCGCTGCCGCAGAACGTCGGCGTTCTTCTGTTCTTCGTTCTCTCGGGGTTCCTGATCAGCCACATGCTGTTCACGCGGTCGAGAGACCCGAATTACGGCTTTCTGCAATTCCTGATCGAGCGCGTCGCCCGCATCTATTCAGGTCTCGTTCCATGCCTCCTGGTGATCGCCGCGGTCGATGCCGTCACCGTCCACCTGACCGGCGACTCCGCCATTTCCAGCAGTCATGGCACCTCGGTCTTTCTCGCGAACCTGCTCATGATCGAGAGCTATCGCGGCCCGCTCAACGATCTGAGCTGGCTGCAGTGGCCGATTTTCGGCTCGGCGAGCCCGCTCTGGACGCTGGTAATCGAGTGGCACATCTACCTGTTCGTCGGCGCCGTCTTCTTCATCGGAGCACGGCCCCGCACCGCCGCCCTGCTCGTCGCCGTCGCGCTCGTCTTCGGCCAGATCCCCTTGCATTACCTGTTCGGCGCCCTGCAGGACGACGGTGTCGGCCAATCTCTCTTTGTACTCTGGCTCGGGGGCGCCTACGCCTATCTCGCCGCGAGCGGCGGATATCTGCAGAACCGGATGCTGGGCGCGCTGATTGCAGTCGCCGCGCTGGTCGCCTACATCGCATCGACCCACGCGTTCCTCGAATATCGCCCGCGCGGCTATCCGCTCCTGGTGATCTTCGTGCTTGCGATCGTGATGGCCACGCAGGGGCAGCGCATGATCACCTCGCCGACCGCGATCAAGGTGATCAGGTTCTTCGCAGGCTATTCCTTCACGCTGTACCTGATCCATCACACGCTGATGTATCTCGCGTTCCTGCTCTGGAAGGATGCGGGGTGGACCGTCTTCATTCCGGCCGTGATCGTCTCGAACGTCCTCGCTGCGATCGTCGCGGCGTTCACCGAGAAACGACACAAGAGTCTTGCCCGCCACCTGCTCCAGTTCGCTGTCCCCAGCCGCGACGATTTGCGGGCGCGGCTGGCGGGAGCCCACGCCGGATCGCATGCAAAAGCCAGCGAGTAGCGGCCGATCGTCGTCATGCAGCCCATGCGTAGTACCCCTCGTGAAGGCACATTACGCCCGCGTCCGCCGTAGCGAACGGCGAACGCGAGGCAATCCGGTCGTCCGGTGGCGGCGCGGCTCAGGCCGCCTTGGCGATCTTCTCCTTGGCACCTTTTTCCGGCGCCTCCGCCTCCATCGCCCTCATGTAGAGGTCGAGCAGGCCTTCGCGCTCGTCGCGCTCCTCCTTGTCCTGTTTCCTCAGCTTGATGATTTCCTTGAGAATCCTTACGTCGAACCCCTCGGCCTTGGCTTCCGAGAACACTTCCTTCTTCTGCTCGTTCAGCTCCTGCAGCTCCGCGTCCAGGTTCTCGACTCGTTCGACGAAAGAACGAATCCGCCCGCCGGGAATGGTGATGTCAGCCATGGTGACTCCCTCTTGAATGAGGTCGTGAAAATGACCGCAAACAGATGACCATTGTGTTAACCCAGGGCATGATCCGAGAAAGCGCGCGACGGTTCTCGTCCACCGCGAGCAGCAGCGCAGGAATCCGAGGTCGTCGAGTCCAGCAATGAATGTGATTTCAATTCAGTCGCAGGTCGCCTGGGGCCATGTCGGCAACAGCGCCGCGGTGTTTCCCATGCAGATGCATGGCATCGACGTGATCGCGATCCCCACCACCCTCCTGAGCAACCGGCCGGGTTATCCGACGCTTCGGGGCCGGGTGCTGGAGGCGCCGCTGGTCGCCGATCTCCTGCAAGGCATCGAGGAGCGCGGCGCGGTCGACGCCTGCGCGATGATCCTGTCGGGCTATCTCGGCTCGCCCGAGATCGCCGCGGTGGTCACCGATTTCGTGACCCGTGCCAGGGCCCGCAATCCCGCCTTGCGCTATTGTTGCGATCCCGTGCTCGGCGATCGCGGCCGCGGCCTGTTCGTGCGCGCCGACATCCCGCCGCTGGTGCGCGACCGCCTGCTGCCGCTCGCCGACATCATCACCCCCAATCATTTCGAGCTCGAATTGCTGTGCGGGACGACGGCAGCGACCGTCGGCGAGGTGACCGCGCAGGCGCGGAAGCTGATGGCACATGGTCCGTCGACGGTCGTCGTCACTTCCGCAGAGCTCGCCGATACGCCGGACGGCCAAATCGAGACCCTCGCCGTCGAGCGCGCGCAAGCCTGGCGCGTACGCACGCCGAAACTGCCGATCAGCCCGAACGGGACCGGCGATCTCTTTGCCGCGCTGTTCGTGTCAGCCCGCGTCGGGAACCGGAGCACGCCGGAAGCGCTGGCGCACGCCGCATCCGGCATTTTCGCGGTGCTGGAGTGCACCGCGGCCCGCGGCACGGAGGAGATGCGGATCGTCGAGAGCGCTGATCTGCTCGCGCGTCCACCGCGCCGGTTCGACGCCGTGGCCATCCGCGAAGAAGCCCGCGGGCCGAACGGGTAGCGCGACATCAACTTCAGTGCACGTTCCTGCCCGCTGTGAAGACATACATGTCCCAGAACGTCTCGGGATGATCGGCTTCGAAGCGGCTCCATTGCTCCAGATTAGCCTCGTCGGCCACCCCTGGAAACCGTCTGTGAAATTTCTCGATCACCGTCGGATCGTCGAAGGGTTCGAAGGCCTGGAAGGTCAGGCCATGATCGTTCAGAAACGCAGCGATCTCGGGAATCGTGAAGCGATGCTCCATGACGTTGAAAAGCAGGTCGCGGCAACCGCTCGTGCTGTAGAAATCCCGAGCGCCGATCAGCATTCGCCACTGCTCCGCCTCGCGCATGATGTCCTGGCGGCACCTTCTGATGTCGTCGGCCGTGGCGCGATAGCCGCGCGCGGCGATGCGGGCGCGGGCCTCCACGACCAGGCGGCGCGCGAGATGGCTGTAGAGCCCGATGCGCATGCTGCCACCCGGTCGCAGCAGTGAGACCAGCACGCGCCACCCGGCCACAGGCTCTGCGAGATGATGCAGCACACCGACCGATTCGATGCTGTCGAAGGTGCGACCGATCGCACCCAATTCCAGGATATCGGCTTGTGCGTACTCGATGTTGTGCAAGCCCAGCTCTCGCGTTTTTCGGCGCGCATAGGCGAGACTGGGGAGGCTGACGTCGATCGCGAGCAGGCGGGCGTTCGGATAGACTTGCGCGATCTGGACCGCGTGCGAGCCGGTGCCGCAACCCGCGATCAGAATATCGCGCTCGGCCTGCCGCTCCGCCGTCGGGATGATCCTTCCTCGCGCCTGATCGGCGGCGAATGCGTTCAGCGGGTTGATGGTCCAGCGCGGATAGGGATTTTCGTCGTATTGACGCATCACCTGCAATGATACGTCGTTCCTGATGGGGGCGAGTGTCGCAACGGCGGCGCGCTCGCCCATTTCCTCGAGCGGCTCGCGGAGCTGCGCCTGCAACAGGCCGGCCACGGTCGCGGGCCAATCCCGGCGCAGCAACGCTTCCGCCATCGGCACCGCATGAAGCGGGAAATAGGCCGCGACGACCGCCAGCGCGAGTGGAGCTATGACGGCTCCCGATGCCAAGTCCCGCAGCAATCGGTCGCGCAGCACGCCAGCAAGTGCGCTTTCCGCTTCGGTCCGTCCTTGGACATATTCGTTGATGAAGCACTGGCGGGCGAGTGCGCAGGCAAAGGCGACCACATCGTCGTCGATCTCTCCGCCGTCCTCGCCCTTCTCACCTGCAAGCCGCAGCAGCTCGGCGCGGGCATGTCCCAGCAGGAGTTCCAGTTGCATGCCTGGCAGCGTCGTCGCTTCCATGGCGCAGCGGAGGAAGAGGTCGTTTGCAAGCGGGATGACGCTCTCGGCGCCGAACAATTCGACGTTGGTGACCGGAAGCGGCCACTTGCCGGCGATCCGCGCAACATATCTGGCGATGACGGGACTCTGCAGGATGAAGCTGACCGCCTTCTCGTCCATGCCGAGCGCAAGCGCCTTGCCGAAATGGGCGATCGCCTTGCAGCGATTGCCCAGCGCCTGGTACGAATTGCCGGCATTGTAGTGGCAGGCGGCGTTCACCTCGTCCGCAGCAATCGCTTTGGCGAACATCTTCACCGCGCCCCGGTGATCGCCGGATGCCTGCGCCATCAGGCCGAGAAGGTTCAGGCTCTGCACATGTGCGGGCTCGCGCGCGAGAATTTGACGGCAAATCTCCCGCGCTTCGCTGATCCGGCCCACCCTGTACGAACGGCTTGCCTCGGCGGTGAGATCGACAATGCTGATGCCTGCCGAGCCGAAGGCAAGCGCGTTCGGGCGCGTTGCGGACTCGTCGCGGCGCTTATTGGCCGCACGTCGTTCTCTTCGATTCATGTCCTGTCGACTCGTCCCATCTGCAGGGGCGCCGCCCGCAACCGGCGGCAATCTACAGATCGTGATGAGCGGCGGACGCCCCGCAGGGCGCGGCTAATAGTCTCGCCCACGCGGGATCCGCGGCGGGGCCGAGATCGATCAAGATCGGCGGTTTGGACCGATGCAAGCTGTTGGCCTGTCGGGACTCGATGGCTGACCGGCGGAGGAGAGTCGCGCGAGACAGCCTTGGGCCGAACCGCTGCGATCGCAGGCTGAAACGGCATCACCAGCGTGCCATCCTCGCCCCTGCGGATGAAGCGGGCATGCAGGAATGGCGTAGATCATCGTTGCGCCGCGGCAAAGATCGCGCTGACCCCGATGAAGGTATCGGGTGCGGGCGGATTCGGGTTCCGCGACTGCAACTTTTCGGCGCTTTCGGCGTTATCAGGCATGACCGAACATTTTGAGACCCGTCCGCCCCGCGTCCTCACCTCGGAAGAACGCAAGGCGAGGGATGCCGCCCGGCGTTCGGATGCCGAGCAGGCCATGCGCGAGCACGAGGCCGCGCAGAAGGCCTTTCATGCCAACCGCGAACGGCTGAAGGCCGAGCGACTCGCGCGCGAGGCGCGCCAGAAAACCGCGCAGGGATGACCTGAACCGGGCCGCCTGTCCCTGCTCCGCTTTCGGAAGAAGCAGACGCAAACCTCGCTTGCGTGAGCAGCGCGTCGCGAGAATGCCTTGTTGTGCCGGCCAAGATGATGTCGAGCTTGGCGCTCGAATCGCATCATCATGCCTGCGATCGCGCGAGAAACAACAAGGAGAGGATGATGAGGAGGATCACGGCCGCGTTGTGCGCGGCCGCGCTATTGGCGGCAGGCGCACATGCCCAGGGCATCAAGGATTTTCTGACGCAGGTCATGGGGAAATGGACCGCACCGTTCGAGCCGTTCAACCTCATCGGCAACATCTATTATGTCGGCACCGACGGCATCGCGGTCTATGTCATCAAGACGTCGGAGGGCCTGATCCTGATGGATACGGCGGTTCCGCAGTCGACCGGCATGATCAAGGACAACATCGCGAAGCTCGGTTTCACGCCCGGCGACATCAAGGTCATCCTGAACTCGCACGCGCATTTCGATCACACCGGCGGCTTTGCCGAAATGAAGCAGGAAACCGGCGCCCAGCTCGTCGCCGGCGAGCGTGACAAGCCGCTGCTCGAGGGCGGATACTATCCCGGCGACGAGAAAGACGCCGATGTCAGCTTTGAGCCCGTCAAGGTCGACCGCACGGTCAAGGAAGGCGACAAGGTCACGCTCGGCGATACCACGCTGCTGGCGCATGAGATGCCCGGCCACACACCCGGCTGCACGAGCTGGGAGATGACCGTCAAGGACGGCAAGGAGGACCGCGACGTGCTGTTCTTCTGCAGCGGGACGGTCGCGCTCAACAGGCTGGTCGGGCAGCCCACCTACCCCGGCATCGTCGAGGACTACCGGTCGACCTATGTCAAGGCCAAGGCGATGCATCCCGACGTGCTGCTCGGGCCGCATCCGGAGGTGTATGGCATGCAGGCGAAGCGGGCGCAGATGAAGGACGGCGCGCCGAACCCCTTCGTCAAGCCCGGCGAACTCGCAACCTATGTGGCCGGGCTCGAGCAGGATTTCGACAAGCAGCTCGCCAAGCAGACCGCCGCGCTGCAAAAGGCCAACTGATCCTGCGGTGTCACAACCCGGACAGAGTCGTAGGGTGGGCTAAAGGTGCGAAGCGCCGTGCCCACCATACATCAACAGTATGGCTTTGAATGGTGGGCACGCTCCTGCCTTCGTATGGCAAACTTACGTGCGCGTGGTCGCTTAGTAGCCCACCCTACCCATCTCATGACGCGATAGCACCTGAGCGCGCGTGGCCTCGACGAGAGCGCGACGCAGCCATACTCGTTCGTCACCGCGCCGCGGCGCGTTCGCCGTCGATCTGGCGGCCCATGATCGCGATCGCCTTCTGGTACACGCCGGCCGCATTCCAGGCCTCGATCGCCGCGAAGTTCGGCTCGCCCGGCTGATAGCCCGCACCGGCGCGCCAGCCGTGCGCGCGCAGGAAGTTGGCGGTCGAGGCGAGCGCGTTGGCGGCGACGTCGAGATTGCCGGTGCCGTACTCCAGCACGTTCTTCGGCATGAACTGGGTCTGACCGATCTCGCCATGCATCGAGCCGCGCTGGTTCGGCGACAGCGCACCGCGGTCGATCAGCTTCAGCGCCGCGTAGAGCTGGTCGGTGAAGAACTCCGGCCGCCGGCAGTCATAGGCCAGCGTCGCGATCGACGACAGCATGTGCTGGTTGCCGCGCTGGCTGCCGAAACCGGATTCCATGCCCCAGATCGCGATCAGAGGGCCCGGCGGCACGCCGTAGCGCTGCTCGATCGAGGCGAACATCCCCGCCTGCGACTGCCGCAGCGAACGGCCGCGCGCCACGATCGCAGCCGAGCCGCGCTTGACCATGAAGGCATCGAGCGAAAGATTGAAGCTGCGCTGGCCGCGATCGGCGGCAATGGTCGCACTCGCATAATTCGTCTGCATCAGGGCCGCCAGCCCGGTGCCCCCGATCCCCTTGGCGCGCGCTTCGCCTGAAAACTCCTGCTTCCAGGCCTCGAAGCCAGCAGGGCCGTTGCCGCATTGCGCGGCATGCGCGCGCGGGCCGAAAGACGACATCACTCCTGCGGCGAGCATCGCCGCCGCAAGCACCCTGCCCTTGATCATTCGGAACTCCCCTGGCATGCGAGCCGCGCCACGCATTTACCTCAGACTGGCCCCGCAACCAAGCCGCCGCGGTCAGGTTGGCCGGCAAAGAAGCCGGCCATCGGACGGAACCATCCGGAAAGCGGGCGTGTCCTGCGTGAACGAAACCGCTGGCGCCGCCGCAATCCTACGGGCGCGGAATGGCATGAGTCTGGCTTCGCCGGCCCCGGTCGCCTTGCAAACTGGAGCCGCGCATGACCGAAGTCGTACGGTTCGTCTCGAAATCGGAGCTGGAACGGGATCGCCTCATCCGCGAAGCCCGCGCCAATTATGAGCGTGTCTTCCCGTCCACGGATCAGGCCAGCACGCCGCCGGTTCCGAAGAAGTAGCCGGCCGATTTCTGCCGGGTGGCGGGCAAAGCCTGCCCACCGGGCCCGCATCCGTGACCAGGCAGAGATCTCGCTTAATGGCGATCGTTGACCAGGACGATCGGCGCCTGCGCATCGACGGGCTTACGCTCGCTCTCGGCGGTGGCGGTGGGTTGCGGCGCGGCTCCGGTCGGCTGCTGTGAAGGCTCGACCGCGGGAGCGGCAGTGGCCACGGCCGGCGTCTCCGTACTGGCCTCGCGGTTCCAGTCACACGCAGCAGCCGATTGGACGGCGAACGCAACAGCGGCGAAGGTCGCGACAGCAAGCAGCTTGTTCATGGCCGGTCTCCCTTTGATACGGGCCAGCCATGCTAGCACGATCGCCATTGCCCGGCTCGGCGGCCACAATCACGAACGCGTCACACTCGAATGTACCGCTCCGACGCCTCGCATGCGACCCTCGTCTCCCTCTTGCCTCCGTCGTGCCCGCGGCGCTAGCTTCCGGCAAAATTTTCGAGGGAGGGACGACCGATGCGGCGTGGCGCATTCATCATGATGACGGCAGGCTTGATTGCGCTCGCAGCGCCGGCGCAGGCTGAGCCGCGCGCGGAATACGTCACGCTGGTGCTGCAGGCGTTCGCGGCCAAGGTGAACTGCCCCCATACCGACGTCGTCTATCAGGATCTCGTGCAGAAGGCGAACGAGATGCATCTGCCCGATGGCACCACCGAGCAGGTCCGGAAGGCGATCGCCTATATGCTCACCGGCGAGCGCATGGGCGAGCGTGGCGATGACGAACTGATGCGCGACGTCGCGATCGCGACGCAGTCGACCGACTTCGACCAGAAGCGGCTCGGCATGCCCGCCTGGTGCGAAACGCAGAAGGGCGCGCTGGTCGGTCTCATCCGCAACAAAGAATGATCGATTGCACATGCGACCAATTGCGAAACATGTCCGTATTGGGACGGCTTGACAGCGCACGCGAACGGGAGGAGCATCGTCGCGTTGCCTCCTGGGCGACCTTAGACGTCGAAACCTTGAAGCAAGGGAGGTTCGATGACGCCACCTCCGCAAAGAGTGCCGCTGAGTGCGATGGCTCACGTTCGGACCATCGCATAGCGGCAAACCCACGAACGGCACGCCGGGTAAAGGCTTAGTGGGCCGCATCAGCAAGGCATGGCCCCTTGCCTTCCCGGCGCTGTTCGTTGACGGCGCGAGCGCTGAGCAAGGTCGCACGCGCAAACGGAGCTATCATCCACAAGCAGCTATCATCCACGAGAAGAGCGCCACAGCAAGAAGCCCGGCTCATCGCCGGGCTTTGTTCGTTCAACGACAAAGTTCGTTCAACGACGAAGTTGTCCGCCGCCTCCGCCGCCGGCGTGGGACACACCGCCTGCACGCGGCGCGCCACCACCAACCGCATGCGGCGTCGCCGGTGGCGCATTGAAATGCGCCTGTGCACCAAGCGACGGGCCGCCGACGCGCCCCACCGTCGTAGGTTGCGCCACATGTGGCGGCATCGCCGGCCGCGCCGTGGGCGCGGTGAAGCGGGCCGCCTGATGCGCATGAATCATCGGTTGGGGCCCGGGCGCGAAGCTGTGGCCGGGAGGCGAATGCGCGAAGCGGCCCTGCACCGCCTGCGGGCCATGAACACGGGCGAACCGAGGCTCGTGAGCGCCGTTCGGCGGAACACCCGGACGAGCCCTGTCTGGCCGGCATGGCGGAAGCGATCAGGCCGCATCTGCGGCGCCTGGGTCGCGAAGCGGCTGTGCCCATGCCAGTAGCGATCCCAATAGGCGTGGCGATGATACCAGGGCCGGCCGACATAATAGGTCGACCAGTAGGTGCCGAGCACGAACGGCACCACGGGCACGTCAATCTCGTCGACATAGTCGGGCAGATAGACGTAGCGATCATGGTAGAGATATTTCAGATATCGCGACGAGACCCAGCCGCGGTCTCCGGACCAGCTCACGTCGCACCAAGCATCGCCCTTCAGGCAGCCATGGACGTCGACCCGGGCGCCGGCGGGAATGCGATCGACCTGCGGAAAGCTCGGCCCCGGCCCCGCCCTCATTCCGACCGACACGGTGACGATACCCGGCGCGGCCGATGCCGCGGCCGGCACCAGCAACATCGCCGCCACCAAAACTCCTGTTACTCTCATGGTGCGTTCTCCTCTCTCGAAGCGGAACGCACGGGCGAACTCGGCGTTCCCGGGAGAGATTGTCGCACCAGAGCGCGGCGGCGGCCCCTTTCGCTCGTGGCAGGAAATGGAAGCTGAGCCCCTGCGTCAACGTGCAGCGGTTGTGGCAGATCGCGCGGGCGAGATCGTGCTACTTCTGCCGTTGCAGCTTGGTGACGGTCTTGGCGCCGCCACCATCCCTGACCGAGAAGTTCACCCGGTCGCCGGCATGGACTTCCTCCAAGGACACGCCATCATCGGCCTTGAACTGCTCGGCCGTCGCCGCGGCCGCGCCGCCCGTATTGGCGCCGACGGTGCCGCTCTGTATCGGCTGAATGGCGATGGTGTGGTTGAGCCGGTCGATCTGCGTCACCATCCCCGTCTGGTCCTGGTCGGCCAGCGCCGCCGTGCCGACGACGAGCGTCGCAGCTCCAGCGAGGATGATCCTTGCGATGTTCATGGCCATCTCCCGGTTTCAGGGCGTTCCAGCGTCCGCGCCCGAAGGTCGCTTTATTCTCCAAAGGGCACAGGATCAAGTCAGCGATAAGCTGCCGACGCATGATTTGGTTCCCGCGGTCATCGTGGTCCCGCCGGCTGCAAGTCATACGAGATCAATTTCGTTGCGACCAACCGCAGCCCGTTCAGATCTGCAGCTCGTCGGGCACATTGCCGAAGCGCCGCAGCACCGTGGTCCGGCTATCGGGATAGCCGGACCGCACGAATGCGACTGCGCCGGCGTGGCCGAACACCTGCCAATAGCCCTTGGCACGCTCGATCGCCGCCGCCGGGCTGGCGCATCTGAACGGCTCGCCTGCGACCAGACCTGACTCCGTGAGGTCGATCGGCAGCGCGATGAACTGAGCGAGTTCTCCCATTCGCGTACCCTTCTGTTGTTGTCGAGGTACCAGCCAATTTGGTCGAGCGGATTGACAATGGGTTGACCGAGATCAATGGCTGCCGTGCGGCTCACGCAACTGGAGACGTCCGATGTCCGAGCATGTCATGCCCGTCTCGTTCCCGCGGACCGGACTCGGTGATGCACGCCGTCCGCCGAAACGGTCGCGCCTGCACCTGCTCGCTCGCGCCGTCAGGTATCATATGCTGCGCCTTGCACTCAGGCTCGGCGAATTCCTGGCGGCTGGCGGTCCGCTGTCTTGAGCGCGTTTGCGCCGATTGCTTCGCGGACGCGCCCGCCGCTGTCGTTGATTGTGGTGAAGCGCGCCTACTTGTGGCGAAAAATGGCTCGCTTTGCCATAGATCATCCACAGATCGCCTCGGCAAATTCCATAACAGCGCACACGTGAGCGTTATGGTTAACAGGACATAAATGTTGAACTTACCGGCCATAATTTGCGCTTTTTGACTAAGGATTCTGCGCTTGCGATTCCGATGGGGAGTGTTGGGACAATTCTTGTATCTCGTTTGACGGAGCGCTCGATGCGCGTCGCTGGTATTGTTGCGTTGATGTTGGTGGCGGCCCCGGTCGCGGCGCAGGCTTCCGAGTCCTGCATGACCCAATCGGAGGCCCGCAAGGCTTTCGCCTCCTCTCATTTGTACTGGCATGGAGCCAATCACTGCTGGGACGCGACCCCGGTCCGGCGTCACGGCCCGCACACCATCGCCCAGCGGAAAAAGGAGCGGCCGGTCGCGGAGGAAATCCAACCGCCGAAATGGCGTGATGCGATGTCGGAGATGCTGCCGCCGGACAGCTCCACGCAAGCGCCTGCGGCACCTGCACCGACACTGATGGCCGACGCGGCGACCAACGCGCCGGCGCGCCTGAACTGGCTCGACCGCTGGGTCGATATCGTGCCGATCGAGCGGACCGCGCCGATGGGGACGAAGTCGGATATGCTGGGCGCGTCGCAGGCCGCCGCCCCCACCTACGCCTCCATGGTCACGCCCACCGCCCTGATTTCGATGTTCTTTGCGATCGTGCTCACGCTCGGGCTGCTCGATCTCACATTCCGCAAGCGCGTGAAGCGTCGCGCCTAGCTTTCGGTTCCAGGCGGTTTTCGGCCGGCCTGATCCGAAAACCGTCCACAGCGGCCTCAGTGTCTCCACGCCTTTGCCTTGTTTTGGTCAAACGTCGGTGAAGTGTGGGGGATGGCAGGAGGACCGTCGAACGAGATCATTGTTCGGGCCCGGGCTTTTTGGAAAGTAGCTGGCCGCCGTGACGCACGTGCCGGCGGGTTTTCCGGATCGCGCTGGCTCTGACGCATGTCCGCATACCCCCCTTGGTTTTTGGGCCTGAACCCTTGGAAAGACCGGGACCCACCCCGCCATCTGCGTGCGGGACAAGCTTTTCGGGGGCGGGTTTGGTGCGGATGCCATCGAACCGAGTACGGAGCGCCCATGCTTTCAACGGTGAACAGCAAAGAGACGGATCCCCACCCTCCGGCGGTCGAGCCCGAGGTCGTGCTGGCCGCGCGCATCGCGCGCGAGTTTTCGACCCTGTCGCCTGACGCCATCAGGCCGCCGCGGATGACCGGCGCCGAGGCGTCCGGCGGCGGCGCCGCGGTGCCGCCGGTCGACACCACGTTCCGCGCCACCGACGTCAATGCGGGCAGGAGGCCGAAGAACAGGTGGCTGATTCGGGCCTTGCTGGCGTTCATGGCCGCGCTGGCGAGCGCGGTCGCCGCCGGCGCCTGGCAATATTACGGCGACACGGCGCAGCAGATGGTCGCCGGCTATCTGCCGCGCCTGTCGCTCAGCCTGCCCTCGCTCACCTCGTCGCAGCCGACGCCGGCCTCGGAAACGAGCGCCCCGGTGCCGCAGGCTGCCGCCGACCAGCAGACGGCCGCAGCGGCACCGTCCGCGACGGACGCCACGGCTCCGGCGGCCCCGGCCACGCCGGCCGACCAGTCGCAGCTCGTGCAATCGATGGCGAACGATCTCGCCGGTATGAAGGAGCAGATCGTCGAGCTGAAAGCGGTGATCGACCAACTCAAGGCCGGCCAGGACCAGATGATGGCGAAGATGGCGGACACCAGAGCTTCGGAGGTGCATCCCTCCGAGGCCAGGGTCGCGGAGCCGGCCCCACGGCCGCGCCCGGCGCCACAGCCCGCCTTGCGCGCGGCTGCGGCCGCACTGCACAAGCCCCCGCCGCCGCGCCCGGCCTACACGCCGATCCAGGCGGCGCCCCCGCAGCCCATGCCGCCGCCGGCCCCGGCGCCGATGCAGCTCCAGCCTGCGCCGCCTCCATCACAGAGTTCGGCCGAGCCGCAGGACGAGCCGGTGGTGCGGCCGCCGATGCCGGTGCGCTGACGACCACCCGAACAGATCGCACCGATGGCCGGGTCACCCGCCATCGGCTTCTTCACGCCCGGTGGAATACCAGCGTCCGCAGCTCGATGCTCTCGCGCGGCGCCGCATCCTTCGGTGTGGTCGGGTCGGTGAAGGCGGTATGCGGCCCGAACCGGGTGCGGCCGTCGGTGGCGGAATCGTAGCATTTCAGGAGCACGGCCTCGTCCGCCGTCATTTCGGGGAAATAGAACCAGCGGTGGTTCGGATTGTACTTCACCGAATAGGTCTCGCCCTGCCGGTTCGGATAGATCAGGTCGGAGGTCACCAGATCGCCCTCGGCGACGGTGGTGCCGTCGCACATGGCGAGCGGCGCGTCGCGCAGCGGGCCGCGGATCGGCCGCCACAGATTGATCACCTGCACCCGGCCCTGCAGCAGCTCGTCGGCCTCGTCGGGAAGATGCTCGCGCACCCGGTTCGCGCCTGAACTCACGGTCTGGTCGACATGCACCCGCGTCGCCGGCTGGCGCGGGCCCGCGCCGCGGACGTCGGCGGCGCCCTCAACGCGCCTGCGCACGGTGTGGTCGAAGATGAAGACGCGGTCCGCACCGAGCGTGGCGCGGATGAAAGCCTCCGCCGCGGGGTAATACACGCGCCGAATCTCGGCCTCGTCATAGAAGTCCTTCACCGTCGTCGGATGCCGCACCAGCGCAAAACCTTGCCGATCCAGCGAGAAGGTCTTGGCAAGCGGGCGCCCGTCGAAGATCGGCACCTGGTGCGGCTCCGGCAGATTGGTCGATTTCGGCTCGCCCGGCGGCGGGTCGTAGGCGTAGGTACGCGGCTTGCCGGCGGTCGGCGCCAGATAGTTGAGCTCGGCGGTCACGAAGGGAAGCGATTCGATCCTTGTCTCTTGCAGGCCCATTTGCCTCTACTCCCGGGGAAATAACGGTATCTCCCCATGTTTGCGGCAGCGCGGCCGAGGACAAGCGGGCGGGATCAAATAGCAAGGATCCGATTGTTGCATGGCGCGGGGCTGGAACAATCTTGCCGCCGGCATGAGGCGACCGAGCAGTTCTTCTCCGGCTCACGCCGCCGTGACGCGCGCCGCAAGCCGCGGCCTCCCCCGGCAACAGGCCGATGAAATGCTTTCACCCATCGACCCGCTCGGGCTAGGATTCTGCACTGAGTCCACGAAAGACGCCGTTGAGGAAGATCAGGACGCTCCCGAGCGGGCCGCCTACCCGGGGAGCGTCGATCCGTACCTGCCGTCATCCAAGCAGCCGCAAAGCGAGGAGCCTTCAGCTTGACCGATTACAGCTCACTTTCCACCACCGAGCTCGCCGACCGGATCGCGATCCTGCGCGACAACATTCGCCAGATCACCGAGCAGGCCGCTTCGCAATCGGGCGCCGCCGACGAGGAGCGCAACGCCGATCGGCTGGCGCGCCAGAACGACGAGCTGGACGCGCTCCTCGCCGAGCAGGAGCGCCGACCACGTCGGTGAGCCGAGAACAGCCGGCGCCCTCGCCCCGCCATCCAATCGCACTCTTGTCGCCGCATTCCTGCGTATTGGTAGCGTTGCGAGCGGAGGCCGCCCGAATGAGAATGATGATTGCGATCGCGGCCCTGGCGCTGGTCTCGATGCCGAGCGCCAGCCGGGCCGATCCGAACCGCGGCGGCGACGCTGCGCTCGGCGCCCTGTCGGGTGCGGTGGTGTTCGGGCCGATCGGTGCGGTGGCCGGCGCCGTCGTCGGCTATTCGGCCGGCCCTTCGATCGCGCACTCGATGGGCTTCCGGCACGCCGGCTCGGCCCGACGGGCGAAGCCGGCCAGGCAGCAGGCGCGCGACGCGGCCGCCGGAGACTCGCAGCGCTCCGCCGGCGCACCCAAGGCCGCCTATAGCGGGCCTCCGGTGCAGACGCTGGAATGATGGCTCTGCATGGTCGCGGCCGGCGCCCGGCCACCTCTCGGATGAAGCGCTAACGCTGCGGCCCCGAAAGCGCGATGTCGCGCTCGGCGCGAAAGACGTTGGCGTAGAGGTTGGCAATCCACTGCCGGCCGAGCGAGGTCATGTTGAGATAACGGATCTCGGTCTGGATGTGCGGCGCCACGCAATTCCAGTAGAATTGCGGGTAGCGGTTGACGATGTCGGCGGGCGACTCGTAGCCGAGCTGACGGTTGATGCCGACCTCCTGGAACTCGAAGAACAGCGCATTCGCCTTGCGGATGTAGTTGGGATCGCCGAGCTGGCCGATGAAATCCGCCGCCCGCAGGATCGACGCCTCCTCGCTGTATTGCTGGCCCTCGATCGGCGGAAACCTGGTGCCCTCGATGGCATCGGCGATCCGTCGGCAGTCGTAGAACGGGGCCATCTCGTCGAGCCTGCGCATCGCGAACAGTTTCGAGCGGTCGACGTGATAGGGCATCAGCGAGGCATCCGAGGCGCCGCGCGGCAGGATCACCTTGGTGCCGGACGTGTCGGCCACGAAGCCCTCGATTTCATCGTCGTCATGGAACAGATTCCGCACATAGCCGATGTCGTGGCACAGGCAGGCGACGATGATATGCGCATAGCCATCCGCGGTCAGGTGCTTGTGCAAGGCACGCCCGCGCATGATTGCGTGTCCCGCCAGCGTCACCAGCATGGTGTGCTCGACATTGTGGTAGAGCGCATCGCTGTTGCTGATGCATTCGAGCGCGACGCGCACCGCACCCGGGACCAGCTCGGAGAGATGGACCTGCGAGGATCCGAACCTGCGACGCATGTAGGTGCTGATGAACTTCTCCAGCGCATCGGTCGCCAACTCCGGCAAGGTCATCATGGATGCTTCCCCGCTCCGGCCATTCTCCGCGCTCGCTCCCGCTGCTTCCGTCACGCTGACCGGCGAGCATATCGCATCTCACCCGGGCGGAAAAAGGCCGACTCCGATCAACAATGATCACCGGCTACCGGCGCAACGATGGCCACTGATTCGCACCTCCTCGGGTCCAAGATGGGCGAGTGAATCGGGATGGCTCCCCGCCGGGCGGTTTTGGGATGCGGGAATCGCGTGCGCCGGAACGACAATTTCATGAAGCCGTTCAAGCCGATCCGCCCCACGGCTCCCCTTTGCCGAAATTCTCCTCTTTCTTTTTTTCAGAAATTATGTATGATGTCCTTCATCCCGCCTCGGCCAGAGGGACGGACGCGTCGTCACGAACGTGAGGCGGGGATGCGGTGGACGCGGAGGTGTCGCAAGACGAGCGGCATCGATGCGGACTGCGAAGCCGTGTGGTCCTGATTCCCCGACGCTGGAATCAAGCTTTCCGGTACGACCCGGA
>NZ_JAFAVV010000928.1 GCF_019242285.1 Bradyrhizobium sp. | reverse complement strand
CGCGGTCGGCTTCTATCTCGGCATCGATACGCCGCCGATGCCGCCGCAAGCGCAGGCGGCGAGCGCCCGCGCGCCGATCGACCAGGCGGAATTCTTGAGCGCCGTCGGCACGTTTCTGGCAACGCTCACCGCCTTCGTCTCGGTCGGCGTGATCGTGTCGCGCGAAACGCCAGAGATCTTCTGGACCGTCGTCATCATGCTCGGCTGGATGGCCGGCGTGGTGATGCAGATCATCGCCGGCGGGATCGCGAGCATGCGCGCGGCGTGACGCGGGCGAGCTTTTTCGGATTCAACGTTTCAAACAGCCAACTGAACTGTCATTGCCCGGCTTGACCGGGCAATCCAGTACGCCGCGGCCTATCTGCTCAAGCACGACCGCCTCTGGAATACTGGATGCCCCGCTTGAAGCGGGGCATGAGTGCGTCCGTGAGGACGTTTTGACTGAACGGTGTAAGTCCGTTCTGGAGTTGGTCGCAACTCCATAATTGAAGGTAACTGCGTCGCCGCGAGGCGGGGTGGAGAGCAACCGGAGGTGAATCGGCAGTCCGTAGGATAACGAACCTGTTTCGGCGGGGAGCTGTGGCGAGCCTGCTCATACGTGGTGAAGCCTGGAACAGACCCTCGGCGCTGAGGCGACTAACAAAGCGACCGAGGGACAGCCAACGTGGTTGAGGTCGGAATGTCGGGAAGGCAAGGCGGAGTAAACGGACAGACCTGATGTTCGGGGTGAGAGCGTCAGGAGTGAGAGCCTTCATAGTACCGCAGCCGGTGTGCGGCGAGAGGGACGGGAAGCAAAACCGGCCCGAGGGAAGGGAGGCAGGAAGCTGGATGCGCGAGGTTTGGCATGAAGCAAGATAACCCCGACAGTGCCGTCAAGGCTAAGCAAGGGGGAGACGCCGCCGGCGGACAACCGCGAACTTGGTGGTGGGCGGAAGCTTCGATCTGGACGGAACGCATGGTGTCGGCGCTGGATAACGGCGTCAAAGGAGGCAAGTGGTTTAGTCTGGTGGATAAGGCCATCCGGCCTGCGACCCTGGAAGCTGCGTGGCGGAAAGTCGAGCGGAACAAGGGAGCGGCAGGCGTGGACGGCCAAGGCATCGAGCGGTTCGCGGCGGGTGCGGATCGATATCTGACGGAGCTTCAGGAGACTCTGAAGAACGGCAGCTATCGACCGAGCCCAGTCAGACGGGTGGATATTCCCAAAGACGGCGGGCAAACCCGGCCGCTCGGGATACCGACCATCAAGGACCGCATTGTGCAGACGGCTCTGAAGATGACCATCGAGCCGATCTTTGAAGTCCAGTTCCGGCCCGGAAGTTACGGCTTCCGGCCAGGACGAAGCTGCAAGGACGCGTTGCGGGAAGTCGATCGGCTGCTGAAGGAAGGCTTCACTCATGTGGTGGATGCCGACCTGAAGAGCTATTTCGATACGATCCCGCACGACAAGCTGATGGCACGGGTGGGTGAGACGATCAGCGACGGGCGCGTCCTGACGCTGATCGACGGCTTCCTCCGGCAAGAGATCATGTCGGACATGGCGCGCTGGCGTCCGACGACGGGAACGCCCCAAGGGGCGGTCCTTTCGCCATTGCTGGCCAACATCTATCTGCACCCGCTGGACCTGCTGATGGAGCAGAACGGGCGGCGGATGGTGCGCTACGCCGATGACTTCGTGATCGTCTGCCGAACGGAAGCCGAGGCAATAGCCGCCCTGCGCGAGGTCAATGCGTGGACCGCGGCCAATGGCCTGACGCTGCATCCGGACAAGACGCGGATCGTCGACAGCCGACAACCGGGGCAAGGATTCGATTTCCTCGGCTACCGGTTCGAGGCGGGGCGGCGGTTCGTGCGTAAGAAGAGCCTGGGCGCGATCAAGGACAAGATAAGGGCCAAGACGAAACGCAGCCGAGGCGCCAGCCTCACGCGGATCATCGCGGACCTTAATCCGACGCTGCGAGGATGGTTCGGCTATTTTAAGCACGCCGCGCCATTCCAACTCCGCAACCTTGATCGCTTCGTTCGTCGGCGGCTGCGTGCCGTCTTGCGCAAGCAGGACAAGCGGCCCGGCTTCGGACGAAGCAAAGCCGACCACCAGCGATGGCCTAACGCCTTCTTCGCGGATCAAGGTCTGTTCACCCTTACAACAGCCCTTGAACACGCGAGACAGTCCCGATGAGGAAACCAGCGACTGGAGAGCCGTATGCGGGAGAACCGCTCGTACGGTTCGGAGGGAGGGGAGGCCCAA
>NZ_JAFAVV010000732.1 GCF_019242285.1 Bradyrhizobium sp. | reverse complement strand
GGATTCATCATGAAGGTGGCGATCGCCAATGTCACGCGGCTGCTCGAGCGCGCCATCGGGTGGGACGAGCGGGTATGGCTGAGCTGGGCGCCGGAAGCGGCCACGGTGCTCGCGCGATAGAGCGCATGCCGATTCGCATCGGGATGCTTTCCAGTTTTGGCTGTGCGCATGTTCTATTCGGAAAAAACGGTTCCTACTTTTCCGGAACATGCGCTAGTGCCCCGAGCCCGAAGTTCGCACGTCTGTTGCGGCGATATCCGTTGCGAACTTCGGGTTCAAAAGGGGCACTAGAGTCATAGAGTTGCTAGTGTCCCTTTGATTCC
Organism: Bradyrhizobium sp.; assembly: GCF_019242285.1. Taxonomy (GTDB): domain Bacteria; phylum Pseudomonadota; class Alphaproteobacteria; order Rhizobiales; family Xanthobacteraceae; genus Bradyrhizobium. The sequence goes on along the minus strand of NZ_JAFAVV010000732.1, from coordinate 2,360 downwards.
GAAGTTCGCGTCAGAGGGTGCCGCAAAGGTGAGCGAACTTCGGAATCGGGACACTAGCGAGGCGGCAGATGCGGAGAAAGAAAAACGCGGCCGGCGTTTCCAGACGAAGCTGGGGTGCGCGCCTGGTGGTGCTGGTGCCCTATCTCTGGCTCGTCGTGTTCTTTCTCGTGCCGTTCCTGATCGTAGTGAAGATCAGTGTCTCTCAAACCGCGATCGCGCAGCCGCCTTACACGCCGGTCTTCGATCCGGGCGCCGGCTGGGGTGCACTCCGGCAATTCCTCGGCGCGCTGTCGTTCGAGAATTACGCGCTGCTCGGCTCCGACTGGCTCTATCTGCTCTCCTATCTGCGCAGTCTGGAGATCGCCGCGGTCTCGACCGCGCTGCTGCTGCTGATCGGTTTTCCCGTCGCTTACGGCATGGCGCGCGCCCCGCGGCGCTGGCAGCCCGTGGTGTTCGTGCTGGTTGTGCTGCCGTTCTGGACGTCGTTTCTCATCCGCATCTACGCCTGGATCAACATTCTCCAGCGCGACGGCCTGCTCAATCAGGTGCTGCTGGCGTTGCGGATCGTCGACGAGCCGCCGGCGTGGCTGTCCACCGATACGGCGGTCTATATCGGCATCGTCTACTCCTACCTGCCGTTCATGGTGCTGCCGATCTACGCCACGCTGGAGAAAATGGACGAGACGCTGCTCGAGGCCGCCGCCGACCTCGGCTGTCCCAACTGGAAAGCATTTTGGCTGGTGACGCTGCCGCTGTCGCGGCCGGGCATCGTCGCGGGAGTCTTGCTTTGCTTTATTCCCATTGTCGGTGAGTTCGTCATACCCGACCTGCTCGGCAGCTCGCAGACCATGATGATCGGACAGACGCTATGGGGTGAGTTTTTCGCCAACAGAGATTGGCCGGTGGCGTCCGCTGTTGCGGTCGTGCTGCTCTGCCTGCTGGTCGTGCCGATCGTTGTGTACGAGCAGGTGCAGACGCGCGATCTCGCAAGGGGACGCTGACCATGCGCAAGGCCTCTTGGTTCAATGTCGGCTCGCTCGCGCTGGGCCTTGCCTTCCTTTATCTGCCGATCGCCATTCTGGTGATCTACTCGTTCAATGCCTCGCGGCTCGTGACCGTGTGGGGCGGCTGGTCGTTGCGGTGGTACGCCGAGCTCATCGAGGACCGCGCCATGCTGGAATCCGCCTGGGTGACGCTGCGCATCGCTGTGATGTCGGCGAGCGCGGCGACGGTACTGGGGACGCTGGCGGCCATTGCGCTGGTGCGGTTCGGGCGCTTTCGCGGCCGCGTGCTCTTTTCCGGCATGATTTATGCGCCGCTGGTTATGCCGGAAGTGATCACCGGACTTGCGCTGCTGCTCCTGTTCGTGGCCATCGACATCAATCGCGGCTTCTGGACGATTGCGATCGCCCACACGACGCTGATCACGTGTTTCGTCACCGTGGTGGTGCAATCGCGGCTCTTGACGTTCGACACGAGCCTCGAAGAAGCGGCGATGGACCTCGGCTGTCCGCCGTTGAAGACGTTTCTGACGGTGACGTTACCGCTGATCGCGCCGGCGCTGGTGTCGGGCTGGATGCTCGCCTTCACCTTGTCGCTCGACGATCTCGTGATCGCGAGCTTCACCACGGGTCCCGGCGCGACGACGTTGCCGATCCGCATCTATTCGGAGGTTCGGCTCGGCGTGAAGCCGGAGATCAACGCCATCTGCTCGATCTTGATCGCGATCGTGGCCGTCGGCATTGCCGGCGCCTCGCTGCTCGCGAAATTCCAGGACGTCGGCCGCGGCGGCGTCGCCGGTCTTGTCGCGCGCTGACGCGTCTGCTGCCCAGAGGTGCGCGCAAATGGCTGCTAGCTAGCGGCTCTCTTGCGCAGGCTCGGGGTCGGCTGCGCCCGGCGTTTGCGCGCCGGCCGGCGCGGAACTTCCTGCCAGCGCCGGAGCCGCCGCCGGATCCGGCGGCGCCGTCCCCGTCAGGCGCTCGATGGCCGAGCGAACCGGATCGCGCAGACTGCGGTTGCGCAGCGCATCGAGAATGGGCTGCGCCGCCCCCGAGTGCAGAAGGCGGCTCTGCGGGTCCGGCAAAATGACGGGGTCATCCCACGAGCCCTGCACCATGAAAGGTAGCTCGAACGCGGGTGCCGCCGCGCCGCTCGTCATCGCAAGCAGGCTGGCGGTTCCCCGAAGATCGAGGTCGCGCTCGGGTATCGACGCCGCGCCCGCTACCGCGAGACCGACGCTCGAGCCCTCCATGCGCACGTCTTCGACATTCGCCACGCCCTGCACGATTCTCAGATTGACGGAGAGTGCATCGTAAGGGGTTTTGCCGGTGCGGAATTCGCCTCCGCCCGAGAGCGGCCGT
>NZ_JAFAVV010000692.1 GCF_019242285.1 Bradyrhizobium sp. | reverse complement strand
GGTGCTGACTTCCGGCCTCGCAGCGAACGATGCGCGTGCCGGCGAGGCTGACAATCTGCCGCCCAACGTTCCGGAGTGGATGAAGACGCCTGGCGATCCCATGGGCAGTCAGCCCTACGGCACGCCGTCGCCATTCGAGAAGAACGTCGTCAAGAACATCTCGAAAAGCCTGAAGCAGTACATCTCGGCCTCAGGACGCACGCCGCTGCAGGATCTCGACGGCATCATCACGCCGAACGGGCTGTTCTACGAGCGCCATCATGGCGGCGTGCCGACCATCGATCCCGCTCAGCACCGGCTGATGCTGCATGGGCTCGTCGACCGGCCGATGATTTTCACCATGGAGGACATCCGGCGCTTTCCCTCGCAATCGCGGATTCACTTCCTCGAATGTTCCGGAAATCCCGTCTACACAAAGCCCTACGGCAAGACGGCATCCGATCTGGTCGGTCTCGTGAGCTGCGCGGAATGGACCGGCGTCAGCCTGAAGCTCGTGCTGCAGGAGGCCGGATTGCGAGCAGGCGCGAAGTGGATCGTCGCCGAAGGCGCCGATGCGGCGGCGCTGACGCGCAGCATTCCAATCGAGAAATGTCTCGACGACGCCATGCTCGCATACAGCCAGAACGGCGAGCGGCTGCGCCCGCAGCAGGGTTATCCGCTGCGGCTGTTGCTGCCGGGCTTCGAAGGCAACATGAACGTGAAATGGTTGCGCCGCCTGCATGTGACGGCGGAGCCGGCCTATTCCCGCGAAGAGACCTCGAAATACACCGACCTGATGCCGGACGGCACCGCGCGCGAGTTCACCTTCTACATGGAAGCCAAGTCGATCATCACCCGGCCGTCCGGCGGACAACGGCTGACGGCGCAGGGATTTCACGAGATCACGGGCCTCGCCTGGAGCGGCCACGGCAAGATCAGGCGTGTCGACGTCTCGATCGACGACGGCAGAAGCTGGCAGGAAGCCGAGTTGCAGGAGCCGATCCTGACGCGCGCATTGACCCGCTTCCGTTTGCCCTGGCATTGGGACGGCAAGCCCGCGGTGATCCAGAGCCGCGCCGTCGATGAGACCGGCTATGTGCAGCCGACATTGTCGGAACTGCTGGCGGTGCGTGGCGAGAGCTACGGCTACCACAATAATGCGATCTGGCCCTGGCGCATTGCCGAGAACGGCGAGGTGACCAATGCCGCCGCATAAGGTCCAGATCGCGATGATGGTCGTCGCCATGTTGGCGATTGCGACAGCCGCGCCGGCGCAAAGCCCCTATGGCATCGGGCGCCTCGCGACCCCTGCCGAGATCGCCGGCTGGAACATCGACATCGGGCGCGACGGCCGCGGGCTGCCGCCGGGCAGTGGCACCGTGAGCCATGGGCAGGAGGTGTTCGCACAGCAATGCGCGGCGTGCCATGGCGACAAGGGGCAGGGCGGTGTCGGCGACCAGCTTGCCGGCGGGCAGGGCACGCTTGGGACCGCGAAACCGGTGCGCACAGTCGGCAGCTACTGGCCGTACGCGCCGACCCTGTTCGACTACATCCGTCGCGCCATGCCGCAGAACGCTCCGCAATCGCTGAGCAACGAGGATGTCTATGCGGTCGCCGCCTACATCCTTCATTTGAATGGCCTGCTGCCGGACGACGCGACGCTCGACGGCAAGTCGCTCGCGGCAATCAGGATGCCCAACCGCGACAGGTTCACGGGCGATCCACGGCCCGACGTGAAGGGCAAGGCGTGCATGTCGGGCTGCTGACGATGGCGTCCTGGGCTTGAGGCATCTGCGTGCGCCACGCCGCGCCCTGTGGTTGTTCATTGATATTTCTTAGAGCTCAAGTTTGAAATCGCGGTCGTCGCAGAAGTGCGAAATTACCGTGATATGTCTCACGCGTTCGTGTCGCACAGTTTGAGTTGATGTGAAGCAATTCATGTTCGATCGATGCGCAAGATCATATCTTCGGGAAGCTGCACTAATCAAAGGCACCGGTTTGCGGTGCCGGATTTCAAAGTCATATTGATGGAGATTGCAAAATGGCATTCGTCAATCAGATTGCATCCACCAAAGCTGATGCCCCCGATCGTGATATGTCGATCATTTTCGGCTATTCGATTTTTGCCGTCGCCATGTTGATCGCGATCTATATCGCCGGCGGCGAGCCGGGCACGGCAACGGGCGACTTCGCCAACATGGTCGTGTTTCCCTAAGTCGCGCTAGCGCGCGGCGGATTTTCGCCGCCTTGTCCAATTTTGCCGCGCTGTATCCAAGGCGGCCGTGAAGAACGCCCTTCTTCCGGAAGCTCCAGTCGGAGGGGAATTGCATGTTTTCGGATGGCAATGATGCGGGCTGTTGCTCGAACGTCCTGACCGCGCGGAAATTCCGCGAAAGGACGCCGGAGGATCGCGTGACCTATCGA
>NZ_JAFAVV010000534.1 GCF_019242285.1 Bradyrhizobium sp. | reverse complement strand
CATGAAGTCGGCGACGAGGCGGCTGATCTCGGGATCGTCCTCGACGATCAGGATGGTAGCCGCGTCCGCACTCATGGCGCCATTGTGATCGACGCGAGACTCCGCGCAAGAGCCGCGGGCCTGTTGTTACACCTCGTTACACGGCGCCGACCGAACGACATCAAACGTTTCCCTTCGGCCAAATCCGTCCGACACGGCAGTGCCAGTCTTCGAGCTTGGCTACCGCAACGGCAGCCTTCACAGCAAGGAGACTTCGACCATGAAAAACCTGTTTCTCGCTTCGGCGCTGATCGGCGCCCTCTCCGTCGCGGCCGCCGCCGACGCCAATGCCTGGACCCGCTCCGTGAGCGCCACCGGGCCGCGCGGCACCTCGAGCGCGCAGATCACGGGGAGCTGCGCCAACGGAAGCTGCACCCGCAACGCGACGCGCACCGGCCCCGCCGGAAATACCTACAGCCGCACCGGCACGATCTCGCGCTGAGCGTAACGCGAGGCCATCGCCCGCGCCGGCGTCGGCCGGGCGATGGCGCCATCGTGCCCACTCCGACCATCCAATTGCAGGAGACCAACATGTCCGCCCCGACGGCCATCTCATCCGCCAGAGCCATTGCGGCAGCTCTCGTGATCTGCGCCTGCGCGCTGCCCTCGTTCGCGCATGCCCAGGCGAGCCCACAATTGCGCAGCGAGGCGATGGCGCTGATGCAGACCTGCCGCGCCGACTATCAGCGCCTCTGCAGCAACGTCGCGCCGGGCGGCGGGCGCATCCTCGCCTGCCTGCATCTCCACACGAACGAGCTCGGCGCCGCCTGCGCCCAGGCGATGCCGCAGGGCGGCATGCCGATGATCGCGACACCGCGCTGACAGAGCGCCGGGAGAAAACCCAGAGGAAACCCATGGATATCTCTTTCGTCTTGCATCCGCAGTTCCGCGCGGTGGTCGCGGCGACCGCAATCGGCCTGATGCTGCTGGAATACGGGCTCGGACGCCTCGCGAATCGTCACTCGCACGACTGGCGCGAGAGCGTCGCCTCCTTCGGCGTCGCCTTGGGGCAGAACCTGTTGCGCGGCCTCGAGGCCGGGCTCGTCGCGATCCCCTTCGTGTTCCTGTACCAGCACCGGCTGTTGGATTTCGCGCAGACCGGACCGCTCGCGATCGCAGGACTCTTTCTCGGCAGCGAGTTCCTCTATTATTGGCAGCATCGCGCCTCGCACCGCATTCGCTGGATGTGGGCGACCCATGCGGTGCATCATTCGCCGACCCGGCTGAACCTGACGGCCGCGATCCGGCTCGGCTGGACCGGCAACATCTCCGGCAATTTCCTGTTCTTCCTGCCGCTGGCGCTGATCGGCTTCCATCCGCTCGCGACCGTCGCGATGCTCGGCGTCAACCTGCTCTACCAGTTCTTCATCCATACCGAGTTCGCGCCGCGGCTCGGCGCGCTCGAATGGATGCTCAACACGCCGAGCCATCATCGCGTGCACCACGCCTCCAACGCGGCATGCCTCGACAGGAACTATGGCGGCATCCTGATCGTCTTCGACCGCCTGTTCGGCACCTTTGCGGAGGCGCCCGCGGGCGAGAGCTTGCGCTATGGCCTGGTCGGCGGCGAGCCGACGTTCAATCCGTTCCGGATCGCATTCGGCGAATGGATCGCGATGCTGCGCGACGCCTGGCATGCGCAGGGCGCGCGCGCCAGGCTGCGCGCCCTGTTCGGGCCGCCGGGCGCCTGATCAGATCTTCTGATTGTACTCGCCGACCTCGGGATGGGTGCGCAGCACGCCATCCATCGCTTCGAACATGTCGCGCATCCGCTGCTCGGAGACCGGGCTCTCGACCACGACGACGAGCTCCGGCTTGTTGGAGGAGGCGCGGACGAGGCCCCAGCTGCCGTCCTCCACGGTGACGCGTATGCCGTTGACGGTGACGAGATCGCGGATGTTCTGCCCGGCGACCGTATCACCCTTGCGCTGCGCGGCCTCGAAATGCTTCACCACGGCATCGACCACGCCGTACTTGGTCTCGTCGGCGCAATGCGGCGACATGGTCGGCGACGACCAGGTCTTCGGCAGCGCGTTCTTCAGGTCCGCCATCGACTTGCCGGGCGCGCGGTCGAGCATCTCGCAGATCGCGATCGCCGAGACCAGCCCGTCGTCATAGCCGCGGCCGAACGGCTTGTTGAAGAAGAAGTGGCCGGATTTCTCGAAGCCCGCCAGCGCGTCCAATTCGTTGGTGCGGCGCTTCATGTAGGAATGGCCGGTCTTCCAGTAGGTCGTGGTCGCACCCTGCTGCTGCAGCACGGGATCGGTGACGAACAGGCCGGTGGACTTCACGTCGACCACGAACAGCGCATCGTCGTGGATCGCCGACATGTCGCGTGCCAGCATCACGCCGACCTTGTCGGCGAATATCTCCTCGCCCTCGTTGTCGACCACGCCGCAGCGGTCGCCGTCGCCGTCGAAGCCGAGGCCGACATCGGCCTTGTGCGCGAGCACGGCGTCGCGGATCGCGTGCAGCATCTTCATGTCTTCCGGATTCGGATTGTATTTCGGGAAGGTGTGATCGAGCTCGGTATCGAGCGGGATCACCTCGCAGCCGATCTTCTCCATTACCTGCGGCGCGAAGGCGCCGGCGGTGCCGTTGCCGCAGGCGACCACGACCTTCAGCTTGCGTTTGAGCTTTGCGCGCGAAGTCAGGTCGGCGATGTACCGCGCCGGGAAATTCTCGTGGAAGACATAGGAGCCGCCGGTCTTGTTCCTGAAGATGGCACCGAGCACGATCTCCTTCAGCCGCGTCATCTCGTCCGGCCCGAAGGTCAAGGGCCGATTGGCCCCCATTTTCACGCCGGTCCAGCCATTGTCGTTATGGGAGGCGGTCACCATGGCGACGCAGGGCACGTCGAGCTCGAACTGCGCGAAATACGCCATCGGCGTCACCGCGAGCCCGATGTCGTGCACCTTGCAGCCGGCGGCCATCAGGCCCGAGATCAGGGCATATTTGATCGAGGCCGAGTAACCGCGGAAGTCGTGTCCGGCGACCACCTCCTGCTTGACCCCGAGCTCCGCGATCAGCGCGCCGAGCCCCATGCCGAGCGCCTGCACGCCCATCAGGTTGATTTCCTTGTTGAACAGCCAGCGCGCGTCGTATTCGCGAAAGCCGGTCGGCTTCACCATCGGCTCGGATTCGAAGGCATAGGTATTGGGAAGCAGCACCGGTTTCGGCTTCGGGAACATCGCGGCCTCATGAACGCAGGGAACGGCTGCGCGCAGCCATAGCGAATGGCGGGCGCGAGCGGAAGGAGGATCGGGAAACTGCCGCTTGTATGGTTAGGGCCGACGGTCGCGGCCCCCTATTGCTGCAGCACCATCTGGCCGTCGGCATATTCGAAGCGCTTCAGGCGCGACAGGAAAGAGAGGCCGAGCAGGTTTTCCGACAGCGCCTCGTCCGGCAACACCAGCGCCTCGACGTCGCGCACCACGAGGCCGCCGATGTCGAGCGCATCGAGCCGCGCGCGGGCGCCCTTGATGGTGCCGTTCGCGGTGGTGACGTTCAGGGTGTATTGGCCCGGAGGCGGCCGCAGCCCGAACCGTGCCGCCGAGGTCTCGTTCAGCGCCACTACGGAAGCGCCGGTATCGACCATGAAGCCGATGCGCTGGCCGTTGATCCGGCCCTCGGTCGCGAAATGTCCGCGAATGTCGCGGGGAATGCTGAGGCTGCGCGTGCCGCTCGGCGCCGACGTCACGACGGCGAAGGCCTGGCTCGTGGTCTGGCTCGTCGGCGTGGTGGCGGACGCGCGCGACGGCGTCCACTTGTCGGCCATTTGCGCCAGGAAGGTGCCCAGACCGGCCATGATGGCCGCGACGAACAGGATGTTACGCATGACGCCACACTCTTCTCATGATGGCCGATCTCATCATGCCGGCCGCCACGAGGCGAATAGATCGCAGCGGTTGTGGCAGCCCATTTTCGCGAAAAGGATGAGCGAAGGGTTAACGGGCCCTAGGTTCCGCGCGGCTTGACCCGGCGGGTCGGCAGGGCGTTCGCGGGATCCTCCGGCCAGGGGTGCCGGGGGTACCGTCCGCGCAGGTCCGAGCGGACGCTGGCATAGCTGCCGCGCCAGAAACCCGGGAGGTCGCGAGTCACCTGGACCGGCCGCTGCGCCGGCGACAGCAGTTCCAGGACCAGCGGCACGGCGCCCCGGGCGATCGCGGGATGAGTGTTGAGGCCGAACAGCTCCTGCAGGCGGACGGCAATGGTCGGCCCCTGCTCGGCCTCGTAGTCGATCGCGAGCATGGTGCCCGTCGGCGCCTCGAAATGGGTCGGGGCCTCGCGCTCCAGCCGGGCGCGCAAGTCCCACGGCAGCAGCGTCTGCAACGCCTCCGACAGATCGCCCGCGGAGAGGTCTTTCAGCGCGGTCTTGTCGTGGAGCGCGGGCACCAGCCAATCCGCGGCCTTTGCGACCAGGCCGGCGTCGGACAGATCGGGCCAGCTCTCGCCCTGGGCCTTGCGCAGGAACATCACGCGGTCGCGCCACTGCTTGGCCGATTTCGACCATGGCAGCCGGTCGAGCCCGGCGGCGACCAGCCCGTCGGCAAGGATCTGCGCCGTCTCGGCGGTTGGCGACAGCGCCAGCGGCGCTTCCGACAACGTGATCGCGTGCAGGCTCTTCCTGCGGCGCGCGCGCAGCGCCATCGCGCCGCGATCAAAACTGATCTCGTCGGCGGTCTCGATGTGATCGGCGAAATGCAGCTCGATCTCGTCCTGCATGATCGGCGCGGCCAGCAGGATGCGGCCGCTCGCGGCCGTGCCGGTGAGTTCGCCGACCGCGACATAGGGCATGCGCGCCAGTGCCGAGGTCTGCTCGACGGCGGCGCCCCGGCCATTGGCCAGGACGAAGCCGCCATTGCCACGATTTTTCGCGACTCGATCAGGGAACGCAAAGGCAAGCATCACACCGGTGCTCAGGTTGCCGACCGCCGATGTCTGCCTCTCAGCGCCTACCTGCGCGGCCCAGCGCCGCGCGAGGTCGCGGGCGCTGGAGGCACGCGGCGAGCGGTCGCGGCGGAACTGGTCGAGCCGCGCATCGAGATCGACGCTGTCGCCACCAAGTCCGCGCTCGGTCAGCACGGCGGCAATCTCGGCCGCCTGCTCGGCTGCCCCGAATCCCTCCGCATCCACGATCATGCGCGACAGCCGCGGCGGCAGCGCCAGCGCGCGCAGCCGCCTGCCCTCGTCGGTGATCCGGCCATCCTCATCGAGCGCATTGAGCTCGCGCAGCAGGCTCTTCGCCTCTTTCAGCGCCGGTGCGGGCGGGGCATCGAGAAAGGCGAGGCCGGCGGGATCGCCGACGCCCCATTGCGCAAGATCGAGCACCAGCGAGGAGAGGTCGGCGGAGAGGATTTCCGGCTGGGTGAAGGGCGCAAGCGACGCAGTCTGCGGTTCGTCCCACAGTCGGTAGCAGATGCCGGGCTCGGTGCGGCCGGCGCGGCCGCGGCGCTGATCGACCGCCGCACGCGAGGCGCGCACGGTCTCGAGCCGCGTCAGGGCGATGTCGGGCTCGTAGCGCGGCACCCGCGCCAATCCCGAATCGACGACGATCCGCACGCCCTCGATGGTCAGCGAGGTCTCCGCGATCGAGGTCGCCAGCACCACCTTGCGGCAACCCTTTGGCGCCGGCGCAATGGCGCGGTCCTGCACCGCCGCCTCGAGCGCGCCGAACAGCGGCACGATCTCGATGCCGGCGTCCTGCACGCGCTCGCCAAGATAATTCTGGGTGCGACGGATCTCGGCGGCGCCGGGCAGGAACGCCAGCACGGAGCCGGAATCGGCGCGCAGCGCCGCGGCAATCGCCTCCGCCATCTGCCGCTCGATCGGCACGTCGCCCTTGCGGCCGAGATAGCGGGTCTCGACCGGGAAGGCGCGGCCTTCGCTTTCGACGACCGGCGCCTCGCCCAGCAGCCGTGCGACGCGCGCGCCGTCGAGCGTCGCCGACATCACCAGGATGCGCAGATCCTCGCGCAGCCCGGCCTGTGCGTCGCGCGCCAGCGCGAGCCCGAGATCGGCGTCGAGCGAGCGCTCGTGGAATTCGTCGAACAGCACGGCGGCAATGCCGGAGAGCTCGGGATCATCGAGGATCTGGCGCGAGAAGATGCCCTCGGTGACCACCTCGATCCGGGTCTTGCGCGAGACCTTCGAGCCGAAGCGGACGCGGTAGCCCACCGTCTCGCCGGCGCGCTCGCCGAGCGTCTTGGCCATCCGCTCGGCGCTGGCCCGCGCCGCGATCCGCCGCGGCTCGAGCACGATGATCTTCCTGTCCCTGGCCCAGGGCGCATCGAGCAGCGCCAGCGGCACCCGCGTGGTCTTGCCGGCACCGGGCGGCGCAACCAGCACCGCCGAGTTGCCGCCATCGAGCGTGCGGGCGAGATCGCCGAGCACGGCATCGATCGGAAGGGGCGTGTCGAAGCTGACGATTGCTGTTCGTCCCTGGTTCTCAACTCCGCGGCTGCGGCGGACGCCCGACGCTTTCGTAGGCAAAGCCGTGCGCGGCCATGTCCTCGGGGCGATAGACGTTGCGCAAATCGATCACGACCGGCTGGGCCATCTCGCACTTCAGGCGCTCGAGATCGAGCGCGCGGTACTGCACCCATTCGGTGACGATCACCAACGCATCCGCACCCTTTGCGCAAAGATATGGATCGTCGAAATAGTCGATGTCGGGCAGCTCGCGCCGCGCCTGCTCCATGCCGACCGGATCATGCGCGCGCACCTTCGCGCCCATGTCGAGCAGGCCCGTCACCAGCGGGATCGACGGCGCCTCGCGCATGTCGTCGGTGTCCGGCTTGAAGGTGAGGCCAAGCACGGCGACCGTCCTGCCGCGCAGCGAGCCGCCGACCGCGGTCACCACCTTGCGCGCCATCGCACGCTTGCGGTTGTCGTTGACCCCGAGCACGGCCTCGACGATGCGGAGCTGCACATCGTGATCCTGCGCGATCTTGATCAGCGCGCGGGTATCCTTCGGAAAGCAGGAGCCGCCGAAACCGGGCCCGGCATGCAGGAACTTGGTGCCGATACGGTTGTCGAGCCCGATGCCGCGCGCGACCTCCTGGACGTCGGCGCCGACCCTCTCGGAGAGATCGGCCATCTCGTTGATGAAGGTGATCTTGGTGGCGAGGAAGGCGTTGGCGGCGTATTTGATCAGCTCTGCGGTGCGGCGTTTGGTGAACATCAACGGCGCCTGATTCAACGACAGCGGCCGGTAGACGTCGCCGAGCACCTTGCGGCCGCGCTCATCGTCGGTGCCGACCACGACGCGGTCGGGGAACTTGAAGTCGCGGATCGCCGCGCCCTCGCGCAGGAATTCCGGGTTGGAAGCGACCACCACATCGGCCTGCGGATTGGCCTCGCGGATCAGCCGCTCCACCTCGTCGCCGGTGCCGACCGGCACGGTCGACTTGGTGACGACCACCGTGAAGCCGGACAGCGCTTTCGCAATCTCGCGCGCAGCGGCATAGACAAAGGTGAGGTCGGCGTGGCCGTCACCGCGCCGCGACGGGGTGCCCACCGCGATGAACACCGCGTCCGCCTCCGCGACCGGCACGGACAGGTCGGTGGTGAAATCGAGCCGCCTGGCCTTGACGTTGGCGGCCACCAGCGCATCGAGGCCCGGCTCGAAAATCGGGATCTCGCCGCGGTGCAGGGCCGCGATCTTGTCGGCGTCCTTGTCCACGCAGGTGACCTGGTGGCCGAAATCCGCAAAGCAGGCGCCGGATACCAGCCCCACATAACCCGTGCCAATCATGGCAATGCGCATGAGTAGACCTGCCCTAAATCGTTGACGCGTCCGCCTCTTAAAACATTTGGGCGTCCCCGGGAAAGCGGAAAACGGCATGTCCCTTGAACGAATAAAGGGGACGGAAACCGCTTCGCCCCATGATGCGGCGTTGCCGCCCCGAAACGAGACAGGCATGACCGCAAATAGCACATCCGCCGTGACCGAGCGGCCCGTTCCCGCGGACGGGCGTGTGGATTGGGTGGATTATGCCAAGGGCATCTGCATCGTCATGGTGGTGATGATGCATTCGGTGCTGGGGGTGGAGCTCGCGGCCGGGCAGACCGGATTCATGCATCTGGTCGTGGTGTTCGCAAAGCCGTTCCGGATGCCGGATTTCTTCCTGATTTCGGGGCTGTTCCTGCCGCTGGTGATCGACCGCGACTGGCGCACCTATCTCGACCGCAAGGTCGTTCATTTCGCCTATTTTTATGTCCTGTGGGTGACGATCCAGTTCGGCTTCAAGGCGCCGGCTTTCGCCGCCGAATCGAGCTGGGGTCACGCCGGCCATCTGTATCTCGAATCCTTCATCGAGCCGTTCGGCACGCTGTGGTTCATCTATCTGCTGCCGATCTTCTTCGTCGTCATAAAACTGACAAGACAGATGCCGCCCGCGCTGATCTGGGCCGCGGCAGCGATGCTCGAAGCCGCGCATGTCGCAACCGGCTGGACCGTAATCGACGAGTTTGGCGCGCGCTTCGTCTACATCTACACCGGCTACCTGTTCGCCGGCCGCGTGTTCGCGCTGTCGAACGGCGCCCGCGCCCATCCAGCGCTTGCGCTGGCCGGACTCGCGCTATGGGCGCTCGCCAATGCCACGCTCGTCGCGCTGGGCATCAGCGAATGGCCGGGCGTCTCGCTCGTGCTGGGCCTCGCCGGCGCCTGTGCGATCGTGACCACCGGCACGCTGCTTGCGAAGATGCGCTGGCTCATCTTGCTGCGCTTCTGCGGCGAGCATTCGATCGTGATCTATCTCGCCTTTTTCCTGCCGATGGCAGCCACGCGGACGCTCTTGCTCAAGACCGGCGTCATCGGCGACATCGGTACGGTCGCGCTGATCGTCACCATCGCCGGCATCGCAGGTGCGCTCCTGATCTGGCGCGCCGCGCTGGCGATGCGGGCCAACTTCCTGTTCGAGCGCCCGGATGCGTGCTGGATCGCGGCACGGAGGACGCAAGTGGTGCTGCTGCCGGCGGAATAGCTCGCCCCTGTCATCGGCCCGGCTCGGATGATGACAGCGTGGATAGAGCTGGCAGCAGTGCAAAATTCGCCCTTTCCAGGCTGTCAAACGCCGCAAAAGCTCTTAGATTGCGGCCATGCCAAAATCCCCCGAAAAAGCCGCCAGCGCCAAGGCTGCGCCCGCTACCGCCAAGGCGATTCCCGAGAAGGCAATTCCCGAGAAGCCGGTTCCGGCCCAGGCTCCCGAGCAAGGCCTCGGCAAGGGCGACCATGTCTTTTTGGTCGACGGCTCTTCCTACATTTTCCGCGCCTATCACGCGCTGCCGCCGCTGAACCGCAAGTCGGACGGATTGCAGGTCAACGCCGTGCTCGGTTTCTGCAACATGCTGTGGAAGCTTTTGCGCGACATGCCGGAGGACAACCGGCCGACGCACCTCGCCATCGTGTTCGACAAGTCCGAGGTCACCTTCCGCAACGCGATCTATTCCGACTACAAGGCGCACCGGCCGCCGGCCCCCGACGACCTGATCCCGCAATTTCCGCTGATCCGTGACGCGGTGCATGCCTTCGACCTGCCGTGCCTGGAGCAGAACGGTTTCGAGGCCGATGATCTGATCGCGACCTATGCGCGGCTTGCGACCGAACGCGGCGCCATCACGACCATCGTCTCCTCCGACAAGGACCTGATGCAGCTCGTGACCGACAGGGTCGTGATGTACGACACCATGAAGGATCGCCGCATCGGCATTCCTGAAGTGATCGAGAAGTTCGGCGTGCCTCCGGAAAAGGTGGTCGAGGTGCAGGCGCTGGCCGGCGATTCCACCGACAACGTCCCCGGCGTGCCCGGGATCGGCATCAAGACCGCAGCGCAGCTCATCATCGAATATGGCGACCTCGAAGAGCTGTTGTTCCGCGCCACCGAGATCAAGCAGCCCAAGCGGCGCGAGGCGCTGATCGAGAACGCCGAGAAGGCGCGGATTTCACGCAAGCTCGTGCTGCTGGACGACAAGGTCGCGCTCGACGTGCCGCTCGACGATCTCGCCGTCCATGAGCCCGACGCGCGCAAGCTGATCGCGTTCCTGAAGGCGATGGAGTTCTCCTCCCTCACCCGCCGCGTCGCGGACTATTCGCAGATCGATCCGGTAAATATCGAGGCGGGCATGCCGAGCTCGTCGGCCGCAGCCCCCGTTACTTCCGCACCTGTCTCCGACCTCCCCTTCTTCCCTGACAGCGGGGCGGAAAAGGAAAAGAGCGAGGCAGGAGGAAGCATACCGAGCAGGAATGGCGCCGACCGCAGCGACAAGGCTTCGAGCCTCAAGGGCACGCCGGCGGCGCTTGCCGCGGCCCGCGCCGACGAAGCGCGCAAGACGCCGGTCGATCGCACCAAGTACCAGACCATCCGCACCATCGAGCAGCTCCGCGCCTTCCTCGCGCGCGTCCATGACGTTGGCCATATCGCAATCGAGGCCAAGGCGAATTCGATCGACCCGATGCAGGCGGAGATGTGCGGCATCGCGCTGGCGCTCGGCCCTAACGATGCCTGCTACGTGCCGCTGGCGCACAAGCAGGCCGGCGACGGCGTCGGCCTGTTCGACGCAGGCCTGGCGCCGGACCAGGTCAAGGAAAGCGACGTGCTGGAGACGCTGCGCCCGTTCCTTGAATCGCAGGGCATCCTCAAGATCGGCTTCAACGTCAAGTTCAACGCGGTGATGTTCGCGCAGGCCGGCATCATCGTGCGCAATTACGACGACGCGCAGCTCATGAGCTACGCACTCGACGCCGGGCGCAATGCCCACGGCCTCGATTCGCTCGCCGAGCGCTGGCTCGGCCACGCCACCTTGACCCATGGCGAGTTGACCGGCAGCGGCAAGAACAAGCTCTCCTTCGACCAGGTCGCGATCGACCGCGCCACCGCGTTCTCGGCCGAGGACGCCGACGTGATCTTGCGGCTCTGGCGGGTGTTGAAGCCGCGGCTGGTCGCCGAGCGCATGACCGCGGTCTACGAGACGCTGGAGCGGCCCCTGGTCAGCGTGCTCGCGCGCATGGAACGGCGCGGCATCTCGATCGACCGCCAGGTGCTGTCGCGGCTGTCGGGCGATTTCGCCCAGACCGCGGCGCGGGTCGAGGCCGAATTGCAGGAGCTCGCCGGCGAGCCGATCAATGTCGGCAGCCCGAAGCAGATCGGCGACATCCTGTTCGGCAAGATGGGATTGCCCGGCGGCAGCAAGACCAAGACCGGCGCGTGGTCGACCTCGGCCTCGATCCTCGACGATCTCGCCGAGCAGGGCTACGAATTCCCGAAGAAGATCCTGGAGTGGCGCCAGGTCTCGAAACTGAAATCGACCTATACCGACGCGCTGCCGACCTATGTCAATCCGCAGACCCATCGCGTGCACACCACCTACGCGCTGGCCGCGACCACCACGGGCCGGCTGTCGTCGAACGAGCCGAACCTGCAGAACATCCCGGTCCGTACCGAGGACGGCCGCAAGATCCGCCGCGCCTTCATCGCGACGGCGGGCCACAAGCTGGTGTCGGCGGACTATTCCCAGATCGAATTGCGGCTGCTCGCCGAGATCGCCGACATCCCGGTGCTGAAGCAGGCGTTCCGCGACGGGCTCGACATCCACGCCATGACGGCCTCGGAGATGTTCGGCGTGCCGATCAAGGACATGCCGAGCGAGGTGCGCCGGCGGGCGAAGGCGATCAATTTCGGCATCATCTACGGCATCTCGGCCTTCGGGCTCGCCAACCAGCTCGGCATCGCCCGCGAGGAAGCCTCGGCCTACATCAAGAAATATTTCGAGCGCTTCCCCGGCATCCGCGCCTACATGGACGAGACCAAGGAGTTCTGCCGCAGATACGGCTATGTCACCACGGTGTTCGGCCGCAAATGCTACTACCCCGAGATCAAGGCGTCGAATGCCTCGGTGCGCTCCTTCAACGAGCGCGCCGCTATCAACGCGCGCCTGCAGGGCTCGGCGGCCGACATCATCCGCCGCGCCATGATCCGCATGGAGGAGGCGCTGGCCGCCAACAAGCTCTCGGCGCAGATGCTGCTGCAGGTGCATGACGAGTTGATCTTCGAGGTGCCCGACGAGGAGGTGGCGGCGACGCTGCCGGTGGTGCAGCACGTGATGCAGGACGCCCCGTTCCCGGCGGTGGAGCTCTCGGTGCCGCTGCACGTCGACGCCCGCGCCGCGACCAACTGGGACGAGGCGCATTAGCGGTCGTCCCCCGACGTGAACTCCGCTGTCATCGCCCGCGAAAGCGGGCGATCCGGCATTCCAGAGACGTCAGTATTTGAGCCGATAGGCCGCGGCGTGCTGGGTCGCCCGGTCCCGCCGGGCGACGACGGTGGAGTGTGCCGCGCTACGGTCTGAAATATTCGACCATCCTCCACGCGATCTTCGAAATGGCATCGCTCCGCCGCGCGCATTAAGAACTGAACGTCTCCTCCCGCGAGTCCAACATGCCCCCTACCTCCTCCGTTCTCGCCTTCGCCCTGGTCTCGCTCGGCATCGTGCTGACGCCGGGACCGAACATGATCTACGTGATCTCGCGCTCGATCACGCAAGGCGCCGCGGCCGGCCTCGTCTCGCTCGGCGGGGTGGCGCTCGGCTTCGTGTTCTACATGCTGTGCGCGGCGTTCGGCATCACCGCGCTGCTGTTCGCGGTGCCCTACGCCTATGACGCGCTGCGCTTTGCCGGTGCGGCCTATCTGCTATGGCTCGCCTGGCAGGCGGTGAAGCCCGGCGGCCGCTCGCCGTTCCAGGTGAAGAAACTCGCGGTCGACAGCCCACATAAATTGTTCGCGATCGGCCTGGTGACGATCTGCTCAATCCCAAGATCGCGATGCTGTATCTGGCGCTGCTGCCGCAATTCATCGATCCCGCGCAGGGCAGCGTGCTCGTGCAGTCGCTGGTGCTCGGATCGATCCAGATCGCGATCAGCGTCAGCGTGAACGCGACGATCGCGTTCACGGCCGGCTCGATCGCGCTGTTCCTCTCGACCCGGCCGAACTGGACGCTGGTGCAGCGCTATCTGATGGGCACGGTGCTGGCGGGGCTCGCGGTACGAATGGCGGTCGAGGCGAGGCGGACCTAGGCGCGTCAATCCAGTTTCGCTTCCATGCCGCGCGTCACGCCTGGGCGTGCCATCAGCGCGTCGTACCAGCGCTTGACATTGGGGAAATCCGACAGTTCGACCTTGTGACGCGGATGCCGCCAGGCCCAGCCGAGAACGGCGAAGTCGGCGACCGACAGCGGACCGGCAACGAACTCCCGATCGGCCAATCGGCGATCGAGCACGCCATAGAGCCGTCGCGTCTCCGCCATATAGCGCTTCAGGCCATAGGCGCGGTCCTGCTCGTTCTCCAGCGCGATGAAGTGATGCACCTGCCCCGGCATCGGACCGAACCCGCCCATCTGCCACATCAGCCATTCATAGACCGCGATGCGGTCGGCGAGCGGCTTCGGCAGGAATCTGCCGGACTTCTCGCCGAGATAGAGCAGGATGGCGCCGGATTCGAAAATGCTGACGCGCCTGCCGTCGGGCCCGTCGGGGTCGACGATCGCCGGAATCTTGTTGTTCGGGCTGATCGCCAGGAATTGTGGCGCCATCTGCTCACCCTTGGTGATGTTGACCGGGATCACCGTGTAGGGCAGCCCCATTTCCTCCAGCGCGACCGAGATCTTGCGGCCGTTCGGCGTATTCCAGGTGTGCAGCTCGATCGTCATCCGTCCCTCTTCAGCGTTTGTTCAGGCAGGCGTCTCTAGCATCGGCGGACCCTGGCAGCAAAACGGCTCAACTCAGAGCAGCTTGGGTCCTTCGCCGGTCGGGAAGCATTGGGCCGGTCAGAAAGCATGACGGTATTTGCCCCTGTTGACGACGCGCGATCCGCGCTGGAATGCGCGCGAAACCGCCGATAGATTGCGATCCCTTCTGGAAAACGCTGGATATTGCCGTGTCCAAATCCGCCTCCCGCGCCCGTCTCGCCGAGATCATCCGCAAGCGCTCGTTCGGGCGGGGCGAAATCACGCTGGCCTCGGGCCGCAAGAGCGATTTCTACTTCAACCTGAAGCCGACCATGCTCGACCCCGAGGGCGCGACGCTGCTCGCGGAATTGACCTATGAGGCGCTGCGGGACGACCCGTTCGACTTCATCGGCGGGCTGGAGATGGGTGCGGTGCCGCTCGCCGGCGCGATCGCGCAGATCTCCTGGATCAAGGGGCATCCGATCGCGGCGTTCTTCGTGCGCAAGAAGCCGAAGGAGCACGGCGCCAAGCTCGCCGTCGAGGGCTTGGCCAAGGGCGAAAGCCTGCAGGGCAAACGCGTCGTGATCGTCGAGGACGTCACCACCACCGGCGGCTCGGCGATGAAGGCGGTCGAAGCGGTGCGCGAGGCCGGCGGCGACGTCGGCCTGGTGTTGACCATGGTCGATCGCGAGGAAGGCGCGAACGAGACTTTCGCCCAGGCCGGCCTGCCGTTCCGCTCGCTCTATCGCGCAGCCGAGTTCCTGTAACGGCGGCAGCGTTACAATCCTGGAACAGCGCGACTGCACCTGGTCTCGCCAAGGGCGCGACGATGGCGTTGCTCACCACCTGTTTACCAACCCGCCTTAGGGTGTGCCTCGAAAGCAAGGCGGCGCGTTGCCTTGGGCTTTCGATCGGGTCGCGTGGGGTGGAGTAAGCGGTTGCGTACAACATCGCCTTTCGGGCGCATGCGGCGGCATCTCGTACCGCTTACCGTCATGATCGCCGGTCTCGCGCCGAGCCCCGCCTCGGCCGAGGGCCTGTTCGGCTTCCTGTTCGGCGGCGCCAGCGCGCCGCAGGCGCGGCCATCGAATTTCTTCGCCGATCCATTCGGCACCGCCCCGTCGCCGCCGGCACAGCCGGCGCGCCCCGCGGTTGCAGGCTCCGGCCCCGCCTTCTGCGTCAGGAGCTGCGACGGCAAGTATTTTCCGTTGATGCGCGGCAACGCCTCGCCGGCCCAGATCTGCCAGGCCTTCTGCCCGGCCAGTCCAACCAGGGTCTATTTCGGCGCCCATATCGAGGGCGCCACCGCAGCTAATGGCGAACGCTACACCGACACCGAGAGCGCCTTTGCCTATCGCAAGGCGCTGCGCGCCGACTGCACCTGCAATGGCCGCCATCCGGCCGGGCTCGCGCCGGTCGATCTCGCGCTCGATCCGTCGCTGCGGCCCGGAGACATCGTTGCGACCACCGAAGGGCTCGTCGCCTATTCCGGCGCGCGCGGCGGCGATGGCCAAGCCGCGGAATTCACGCCGGTCGCCGTCTATCCCGGGCTGACTGCCGAGGTTCGCGCCCGGCTCAGCGGCATGAAGGTCGCACCGGTCCGCGCGGACGTGGTGGCGGGCGATGCGCCGGCCAACGCCGCGACGGCGGCACCCAGGCCGATTGCAAAGGACGAGCGGGCGGCGGCGGATTAACCGTCAGCGCCCGACGATCACGCCGATCACGTTCGGCGTCGCCAGATATCGCTCCTCGATCGCTGCGCGCGCAGCGGCGCGGTTCTCCGGCGTCAGCAGCCCGCGCTTCTCGGCCAGGATCAGCCAGCAGAACCCCCACCAGTCCGTCAGCATGCCGGCGTCATCGACGAGATCGTAGCCCCGCTCGGCCGCGAAGATGCGCGCATGCGCCTCGTCGAGCGAGTCGAGGAAGGCATGGTCCTCGATCGAGAACAGCTCATCGCCGATATCGTCGATCGTGTAGCCCCAGACCGACATGCACACCGCGTTGAATTCGCGGTCGAACTCGTCGTCGTCGATCGGACGGCGGCGGGAAACCTGGTGCAGTCGCGACAGCGTCCGGGCGAAGTCGGCGATGCGGGTGAGCGCGAACTGGTCGAAGGCGATGGTGGACATGTAGTCCTCGCTGGAGGTATCAAACCATAGATATGGTAGCGATGCAGTCTCGAATCGCAATTATATATCAATCGCTTGCAAAATTGTTCTTAATTTGTTCCATTGAAGGTCGTCCTAGCGAAAGCCAGGACCCATAACCGCCACTGCCAGAGCATTGCACGGTCTTCTCGCCATGAACTCCGCATACGGCGTCGACATCCTCGCGAGCCGCCGCTACGGGACGCTTTACGTCCGTGTCACCAACGACCTTCGAAGCCGGCTTGTCGTTCCGGGCGCCTTGTGGCTATGGCTCCCGGCGTTCGCCGGGACGACGGCGTCCTTCACTCAGCCGCCGGCCAGCATCCGGTCGCCGCAATAGTTCGCCCAGAACTTGCCGCCGCACTGCTTCCGCATCGCAGCGCAACGCGCCGCGGGTGAGGCATTCTGCGGGACGCTGAAGCCGCAGCTCAATCCATCGGCGCTGCGGCCGATTCGTCCAGACGGAGACGCCGCACTGGTCACGGTGACGCAAACGACGAGCAGGATGGCGGCGATGATCTCGATCAGCAGTCTCATGACGGCGACCTCCAGAGCTCCACCGGTCCATCACTCTAACACGAATTTGAGGCGCGCGGCTCCTTCAAATCGGCCCGATCCTTGCATGATGTTCGGGTAAATATTTGCGCCGGGTTTCGATCCGGGCGCAACGAGCGTATCATTCGGCAAGCTTCAAGTTGCAGGTTCGAACTTGTCAGATCCCACTTTCAATGACTCGCACACCGACCAGCCCGTTGACGAACTCGCGGTGGCCGAGATCAAGAGCGCCATCCTCGCCAAGCTCACACTCGCGATCGGCAAGGACGCCGGCATCGCGACACGGCACGACTGGTACAACGCGACCGCGCTGGCACTGCGCGACCGCATCGTGCACCGCTGGCTGACGGCGGACAAGGAGAGCTACGACGCCGGCCGCAAGCGCGTCTACTACCTTTCGCTCGAATTCCTGATCGGCCGCCTGTTCACCGACGCGCTCAACAACATGGAGCTGCTGAAGGTGTTCGAGACCGCGCTCGGCGACCTCGGCGTCGGGCTTGCGGACCTGCGGCAGTGCGAGCCCGATGCCGCGCTCGGCAATGGCGGTCTCGGGCGGCTCGCCGCCTGTTTCATGGAAAGCATGGCGACGCTGGAGATCCCCGCAATCGGTTACGGCATTCGCTACGATTTCGGCCTGTTCCGCCAGATCATCAACCAGGGCTGGCAGCAGGAATATCCCGACGTCTGGCTGAGCTTCGGCAACCCCTGGGAATTCCAGCGCAATGAAGTGGTCTATCACGTGCATTTCGGCGGCGGCGTCGAGCATGTCGACGACAAGGGCCGTGATCGGGCGATCTGGCATCCGGCGGAGACCGTGCAGGCGGTGGCCTACGACACCCCGATCGTCGGCTGGCGCGGCCATCACGTCAACGCGCTCCGGCTCTGGTCCGCGCGCTCACCCGACCCGCTGAAGCTCGACGTCTTCAACACCGGCGATTATCTCAGCGCCAGCGCCGAGGAAGCCCGCGCGGAGGCGATCTGCAAGTTCCTCTATCCCAACGATGAGAGCCCGGCCGGGCGCGAGCTCAGGCTGCGACAGGAATATTTCTTCGTCTCGGCTTCGCTGCAGGACCTCGTCAGGCGGCATCTCGGCGCCGACGGCCAGCTGCGCAGCCTTGCGCAGAAGGCCGCGGTCCAGCTCAACGACACCCATCCGAGTCTCGCGGTGGCCGAGCTGATGCGGATCCTGATCGACCTGCACAATTTCCGCTGGGACGACGCCTGGAAGATCACGGTCGCCACGCTGTCCTACACCAACCATACGCTGCTGCCGGAAGCGCTGGAAACCTGGCCGGTGGAGCTGTTCGAGCGGCTCCTGCCGCGGCATCTCGAGATCATCTACCGCATCAACAGCGCGCATCTGGCGCTCGCCGAGGCGCATGCGCCGGGCGATGTCGATTTCCGCGCCTCGGTCTCGCTGATCGACGAGCGAAGCGGCCGCCGCGTCCGCATGGGGCAGCTCGCCTTCATCGGCTCGCACCGCATCAACGGCGTCTCGGCGATGCATTCCGACCTGATGAAGGACACCGTCTTCCACGATCTCAATCACCTCTACCCCGGACGCATCGTCAACAAGACCAACGGCATCACCTTCCGCCGCTGGCTGATGCTGGCCAATCCGAAGCTCACCGAGCTGTTGCGCAGGGCCTGCGGCGACGCCGTGCTCGACGACCCGACCGAGCTTCCTGCGCTCGAAACCTACGCCAGCGACAACGCCTTCCAGCAGCAGTTCCGCAACGTCAAGCGCCACAACAAGATCGCGTTGGCGCGGCTGATCAACGAGCGGCTGGGCATCCAGGTCGATCCGTCGGCGCTGTTCGACGTCCAGATCAAGCGCATCCACGAGTACAAGCGGCAATTGCTCAACATCCTGGAGACCATCGCGCTGTACCGGGCGATCAAGGACGATCCGCAGGGAGACTGGGTGCCGCGGGTAAAGATCTTCGCCGGCAAGGCGGCGGCGAGCTACCGCTATGCCAAGCTGATCATCAAGCTGATCAATGACGTCGCCGAGGTCGTCAACAACGACGCCTCGATCGGCGGCCGCCTGAAGGTGGTGTTCCTGCCGGACTACAATGTCAGCCTGGCGGAGGTGATCATTCCCGCCGCCGATCTCTCCGAGCAGATTTCGACGGCCGGCATGGAAGCCTCCGGCACCGGCAACATGAAGCTCGCGCTGAACGGTGCATTGACCATCGGCACGCTCGACGGCGCCAATATCGAGATCCGCGACCAGGTCGGGCCTGAGAACATCGCGATCTTCGGCATGGAGGCGATGGACGTGATGGTGCGGCGCAAGCAGGGTCTGGACGCGACCGACGTGATCCGCCGCTCGCCGCAGCTCGCGCGGGCCATCAATGCGATCGGCTGCGGCGAATTCTCGCCCGACGAGACCGGCCGCTTCGAGCCGATCGCACACGCGCTGCGCTATCTCGACCACTACATGGTGAGCGCCGATTTCGATTCCTATTACGAGGCGCAACGCGGCATCGACGCGCGCTGGCAGGTCGTGCCGGCATGGACGAGGGCGAGCATGCTCAACGTCGCGCGGATGGCGTGGTTCTCATCCGATCGCACGATCCGCGAATACGCCCAGGAGATCTGGAACGTGCCGGTGCATCCGACGCAGCCGATCCAGCGGCCGGGCCTCCAGCGCGGCGTCACAGCCTGAGCTGCCCGATCGCACGTCAAGGTTGACTAACGGGCGTTTTTCGCGTTTCTCTACTGGAAGAGGCGCGGCTCGGATGGCGCGTCCGGTTGGCTGCCCGGGAAATCGATGTCCGCACCCGCTCCGCATCCGTTCGACGAGGCCACGCGTGTCAGCGCCGGCGACAGCCGCTGGCGGGGCCATACCAGCCCAGATTACTGGGCCTTCATCGGCCCGTTCGGGGGGATGACGGCCGCAACCATTCTGCGCGCGTTGCTCCAGCATCCGCAGCGGTCAGGCGATCCGCTGGCGCTCACGGTCAACTATTGTGCGCCGATCGCCGAAGGCCCTTTCGACCTCGATGTCCGTCTGATCAGGGTCAACCGCTCATCACAGCACTGGTGCGTGGAGCTGTCGCAGGACGGCGGCGAGGTCGCGACCCTGGCCACCGCGGTCTTCGCCGAACGGCGGCCGTCCTGGTCGCATCAGTTGGCGCAGCCTCCGCCGGCGGTGCCGTTCGACGAGATCAGGCCCTATCCCGGGACCCAGGCAACCTGGCTCAGGCAGTATGATATCCGTTTCATCGAAGGCTATCCCGAATTCAGGGAGCGTGCGCAGGCTGCGCCTTCGGCCTATTCGAAATGGTGGATCGGCGATCGCAGGCCGCGACGGATCGACATGCTGTCGCTGACGGCGATGTCGGACGCCTTCTTCGCCCGCATCTTCCATGCGCGGCAGGAGCTCGTGCCGTCCGGCACGGTGTCGTTGACCACCTATTTCCACATCAGCGCCGAGGAGCTTGCAGCCGAAGGCATCACCCGCCTGCTCGCGGCCGCCGACGCCAGCAGCTTCCACAGGAGCTACGCCGACCATTCCGGCGAACTGTATTCGCCGTCGGGGCGGCTGCTCGCGACCACGACCCAGATCGCCTATTTCAAGGCATGAAAAAGGGCGGCCTCTCGGTCGCCCTTTACAACGTCCGGCCGGATCGGGCCTGCCCGTTCACTCCGCCGCGAGCTTGATGTCCGGCGCGGCGGCGAGGACATCGGCATCGACCTGCGCCTCGAACTTGGCGAAGTTCTTCTGGAACATGGTGACCAGCGCCCGCGCGGTCCTGTCGAACTCGGCCTTGTCCTTCCAGGTGTTGACCGGATCGAGGATCTCCGTCGGCACGCCGGGCAGCGCGGTCGGCACCGCAAAGCCGAAATATTTGTCGGTGCGGAATTCGACGTTGCGCAAGGACCCGTCGAGCGCCGCGGTCAACAGCGCACGCGTCACCTTGATCGGCATGCGGCTGCCGGTGCCGTATTTGCCGCCGGTCCAGCCGGTATTGACCAGCCAGCAATCGACATCGTGCTCGGCGATCAGCTCACGCAGCATGTTGCCGTAGACCGACGGATCGCGCGGCAGGAACGGCGAGCCGAAGCAGGTCGAGAATTCCGGCTGCGGCTCCTTGCCGAGGCCGCGCTCGGTGCCGGCCACTTTCGCGGTGTAGCCGGAGAGGAAGTGATACATCGCCTGCGCGGGCGAAAGCTTCGCGATCGGCGGCAGCACGCCGAAGGCATCGGCCGCCAGCATCACGACGTTCTTAGGATGGGGCGCGCGGCCCGTCCGTGAGGCGTTCGGGATGAAATCGAGCGGATAGGCCGAACGGGTGTTCTCGGTCTTGGAGCCGTCGTCGAAATCGACCGTGCGGCTGTCCTCGTCGAGCACCACGTTCTCCAGCACCGCACCGAAGCGCTTCGATGCGGCGTAGATCTCGGGCTCCGCTTCCTTCGACAGCTTGATGCACTTGGCATAGCAGCCGCCTTCGAAATTGAAAATGCCGTCGCGGCCCCAGCCATGCTCGTCGTCGCCGATCAGGGTGCGGTTGGGATCGGCGGAGAGCGTCGTCTTGCCGGTGCCGGACAGCCCGAAGAAGATCGCGGTGTCGCCTTTGGGTCCCACATTGGCCGAGCAATGCATCGGCATCACGCCCTTCTCGGGCAGATAGTAGTTCAGCGTGGTGAACACGCTCTTCTTCATCTCGCCGGCGTAATACGACCCGCCGATCAGGACGATCTTGCGGGCGAAATCGATCGCGACGACGTTTTCGGAGCGGACGCCATGACGCTTGGGATCGGCGCGGAAGCTCGGAACGTCGATGATGGTGAGCTCCGGCACGAAGCTCGGCAGCTCGATCGCCTGCGGGCGGATCAGGAGCGTGCGAATGAACAGGGAATGCCAGGCGAGCTCGGTGAAGACCCGCGTCCTGATCCTGAAGCTCGGGTCGGCGCCGCCGTAGAGGTCCTGCGCATACAGCGTCATGCCTTCGGTGTGCGCAAGAAAATCCCGGTACAGCGTCTCGAACTGCCGCGACGTGATCGACTGGTTGCCGGCCCACCACATCGTCTTGTCGGTCAGGGCGTCACGGACGGTGAACTTGTCCTTCGGGCTGCGGCCGGTGAACTCTCCGGTGTCGGCGCACAACGCGCCATCCGCGGAGAGCACCGCCTCGCCGGACGCCAGCGCGTACTGACAAAGCTGAGGTGCGCCGAGATTCCAGTGCACCCCCTTGAGATTTTTCAATCCGAATTTGTCGGCGCCGAAGGCACCGTTTCGTACGCCAGTCTCTTGCACCTGAGGCCTCCTCAAAATCACTTCGTCAGCTGGAGGGCACGACGCGCTGTCGCTGCCATCTGCCGACGGTCCCCGCCCGGCCAGGGTCGGGTGAGCTAATACTAATGAACGCTGGGCTTGCCAAGCCGATCCCAACGCATTTGGTTTATTGCTCGAGTGTGTCACTTGCGCCGCACCGGTCTTGCCTGTCTTGCAGGCGGCGGCAGCATAATTTTCGTGCCTGTAACATGGCGTTCACTTGCTGCGACGCAGCAATAGTAAGACCAGAGGGCGACTTGCTTACCGCACGGCTCGCTCGCCGAGGACGAACGGACCTTGGATCGCCGGATAGCATTCCGTGACGACGATGCATCATCAGGTAAGCGAGCATGGCCTGCCGCAGCGCCTCGGCGCGCCCGAGACCGGGTTCGCCTTCAGCAGGTCGAAGGTCGGTATCGTGAGCCCCGTCGCGGCCTCCGAGGCCACCGCCGAATGTGTTACCAGCAGTGCCCGTGCGCCTGATCGGCCAACACATACAGCACGATTGCCTCATCGCTGGACAACAGCGCCTTGGATTTCCGTGGCCTTCGCGGCGGCGGATTCGCCAGCGCGGCGCCATCGGGAAATTCGGCCGCCAGAACTGTTTGCAGGCGGCAGCGCTCGGCGCCGATCGCCGTCAGCCGCTCCCTGCTGCGCGCCTGGGACCGCATTTCCGCGAGCGCTTCCTTCGGCGGCCTTCGAGAGCGCCGCGACGATCGCCTTGGCGAGTCTGTCGGCTTCGCTGGCGAGATCCTGGTCCTGCGAACCAGCTCGGCGAGCCGGTCAATGCCGGCCGCGAGCCGCACCGCGAGCTTGTCGAGCGTCGCGAGATTGGACCGTGGCCCGCGCCAGCGGCACCACGTCAGGATATTTCCCGAGGCGACTGAGCTCCGCGATCCCCGCGCTCTGCGCCACGAGGCCTTGCGCCGACGTCGGCGATGCCGCCGCGACTCGTCACGTCATCAAGGCCAACCGACGAGCCCCATCCTCCTCTTCCTTAGCGCTGGCACGTGCCATGGGTCGCAGGATGGTCGATTTGCGTTCAGTGGCAGCAGACATCACACCTACGTTTTCGCGCGTGCATCGGCTGCGAGCCTGACCAGCATCTTGCGCAACTCGCCGGGCGAGGCGACGCGCTCCGGGAAATCCAGCCGCAGCACGGCGCCATCCGCCTGCATGTCGATACCATCGGGGTCGCATCCGGTGCAGCGCCAATCGGCCGCCGGGGCGCCGAGCAGTCGCGTTGCATAGAGATTGAGAGCGTCGCGATGATCGGCATTCATATGCTCGACCGCCCCCTGCTCGGCATCGAGAAGCGATTGGGCGTCCTCGATCGGGGTAAGAAATTCGGCGGGGCTGAGATCGACGATCCGGCCGAAACCCGCGACCAGATGCGTCCCGGAGGGCTTGATCCGGAAGAAGGAGAAGTCGGCGAAATCCACGAATCCCTCCGCGGAAGGATGCACATTGAGGTAGCGACGACGCACGAGCTGACGGTCTTCGGTTACCGTTGACTGGGCGCGCCCCGACAGCATGATGCGCGCACCTTCCAGCGGATCGCCCGGCGCGCGCTCGTCGAGCATCAGCGAAACACGGCTGTCGGCGAGGATGTTCCTGGTGTGGATCGCGAGCCGTGAAATCAGGAGAAGGGGCGAGCCGTCCGGGTAGCTCGCGACGTTGACCAGTGAGCAATAGGGATCGCCGCTGCCGGACGTCAACGTCGCCAAGGCCCCTTGCCGGCTGCGCCGAAGCAGCGATTTTGTGAGTGCGGCAGGGGTAAAATCTGCGGTCATCTGCATCGCGATTTTCCTTGTCATCCTATTGCAACGAAGGCCTTTTTTCGAGTAAACGGGCATTCGGACGGATCGAAGCGCCCAACACGTGCAGGCGTTTTGGCGGACACGGTCACACTTCAGCCCAGCTTGCATTGCTCGGTGGCCGTTCCGAAGACCAAATATGCGGCGCATCACTGGATTGTTCGCCGTTTCAGCCTCTAACTGAAAGCAGGCCCATGCCCACAATCGCTTTGGTCGACGACGACCGCAACATCCTGACCTCCGTCTCGATCGCGCTGGAGGCGGAAGGCTATCGCATCATGACCTATACCGACGGCGCGTCCGCGCTCGACGGTTTCCGCTCCAGCCAACCCGATCTCGCCATCCTCGATATCAAGATGCCGCGGATGGACGGCATGGAGACGCTGCGGCGACTCCGGCAGAAGTCCGATCTGCCGGTGATCTTCCTGACTTCGAAAGACGAGGAGATCGACGAGCTCTTCGGCCTCAAGATGGGCGCCGACGACTTCATCCGGAAGCCGTTCTCGCAGCGCCTTTTGGTCGAGCGGGTGAAAGCGGTGTTGCGCCGCGTATCGCCGAAAGACGGCGTCGTGGTGAAGGAAGCCGACAGCAAGGTGCTCGAGCGCGGCCTGCTGCGCATGGATCCGGAGCGCCACACCTGCACCTGGAAGAACGAGCCGGTCACGCTGACCG